>JBBSCV010000142.1:0-9565 GCA_038249925.1 Burkholderiales bacterium | reverse complement strand
TTGAAGATCGTCGCCTTTGCCGTTGTTGCCGCGTTGGCCATGAGCAGCCTGCCTGCGCTGGCCAGCCTCGAGCTTGCCGCCAAGAATGCCTGCACCGCCTGCCACGCGCCCGCCCGCAAAATTCTGGGCCCTTCGTATGCCGATGTGGCCAAGCGATATGCGGGCCAGAAAGATGCCGTCGCCATGCTGGCCGAGAGCATCCGCAAGGGCGGCGGCGGCAAGTGGGGCCCGGTGCCGATGCCGGCCCAACCCGCGCTGAGCGATGCCGATCTCAAGACCCTGGCAGCCTGGGTGCTGGCGGGCGCGAAGTAAGCCTTGCCCAATTTCACCCACTACCCTTGGTGACACCGTGGCCCACAGCAGCGAAGAAGATCTGGTGTTCGAATCGGCGGCCGAGCTATTCGGGTTGCTGTCCACGCCCGTGCGGCTGAAGATCATCAGCGCTGTCTGCAACGGCGAGCGCAATGTCTCCGACCTGCTGGCCCAGATCGACACCACCCAGCCCAACATGTCGCAGCATCTGGCCACGCTGTACCGCGCCGGCGTGCTGGGGCGTCGCCGCGAGGGCACGCAGATCTACTACCGTTTGCAGAGCGAACGCGTGGCCATGCTCTGCCGCGCGGTGTGCACGCAAGTGGCCATGGAGCTTGGCGGTGACAGCGGCATGGCGTCGGGAGATCGGCTGCTGCGTGCCGGCCCGCGATGAAGACTAGGCCTGACAGCCTGAACGGCCCTGCTGCGGCCCGCCGCAACGCCCTGATTGCAGGCGTTGCCGCGACGCTGGGCTTGCCAGTTGGCGCCCAGATTGCTGCAGCAGGCAGCCCGGCGCCGCTGCCTGCTTTGGGCAGCGTGCTGCCGCTGCCTGAGGTGGTGTTGCTGGACGGCCGCCGCTACATGCCGGTCGACGCTGCAGGCCGGGTGGTGGTGGTTTATTGGTGGGCCAGCTGGTGCCCGTTTTGTGCCTTGCAGTCGCCGCTGATCGACCGCCTGTGGCGCAAGCATCAGGCGCAAGGCCTGCAGGTGCTGGGCTTGTCGATCGACCGCAGCGCCGAAGACGCCTCTCGTTATCTTGCCCAGCGCGGCTATGGCTTTCCTACGGCGATGGTGACGCCTGCGGCGGAGCGGGTGCTGCCCAAACCCAAGGGCTTGCCGATCACGGTGGTGCGTGGCCGCGATGGTCGGGTGGTGGCGGCCGAAGCCGGGCAGATGTTCCCGGAAGACGTCGAGCAGTTCGCGCACTTCCTGTAGCGGTGCTTTGCGCGAGGCGCCGCTTCAGCTGAACCTCAGCTGCGCGGCGCGGTTGCCGTGGGTGCGCTGATGGTTGGTGCCCGGGCCACGCGCACCTTGCCACCGGTGTTGATCAGCAGCACCGGGTCGCCGGGGTTGAAGGCCTCCGAAGCCTTGGCCTGCACCACCGAGCGGCGGTCGCCGTTCTTCAGCTGCACGAGGATTTCGATGGCGTCCTCGCGCGTCGTGCCCCGCTCTACCGCGTTGCCGATGACGCCGCCGATGACGGCGCCGAGCACGCCCACCACCATTGCTTCACGGCGGCCACCCACGCCCGCACCGGCCACGCCGCCTGCCACGCTGCCGGCCGCCGCGCCCAGACCGCTTTGCTGGCCTTCGACCACGACCGGTCGTGAACTCAGCACCACCGCGTCGACGACTGTCGCTAGACGCTGAGCTTCGCTGCGGCTGACGACATCGGGGCTGGTGGTGGTGCAGGCAGCCAGGGCCAGGCTTGCGGCCAACAATGTGGCGAGGGTCGTCGACTTCAGGGGGTGTGTCATGGCGGGTCTTTCGCTGCGCTTGGCAGCAATGGATTGGCAGCAATGGGCGTGCACCGAAGGTGGTGATCTTGCTGCTGAGGAGCCCTGCCGAGCAAGTGAAGTTCCGTGCCAGCACGTAAAGAAAGGACGAAACGCCGCTCTGAACGACGAACGGTGGTCGTCAGCCGTGCAGGCGTGAATTCCTGGGAACGCTGGCCAGCAGGAAATCCATCTGGTCGACGAAGATGCGGCGGCCGCGCAAGATCATGTCTTCATGCAGGCTGGGCACATACGGCAGGTACAGCAGCGTCATGCGCGCTTCTTCAGGCAAACGGCTGCCCTTGTGGCCGTTGCAGGCGCGGCAGGCCGTGATGCAGTTCATCCAGCTGTCGCTGCCGCCGCGCGACACCGGCACGATGTGTTCGCGCGTGAGATCGTCCACGTCGAACCGGCCGCCGCAATAGGCGCAGATGCAGCGGTCGCGCGTGAAGAGCTTGGGGTTGCTGAGTCCGGGCGTCACGCGCCAGGCCCGGCTGGGCACGACGCCGCGCACGGCGACGATGGGGTGCAGCTCGATGCGGCTCTGCAGCCCGGTGGAGCGCTGAACGCCCCCGCGCAGCACGTGGAAGGTGCCACCCAACGTCCAAGCGACGGCGTCGCAGGCGTACAGCACCGCCGCTTCGCGTGGCGAGATCCACGCTTGGGGGCGGCCCGAGATATCGAGCTGCAGCACGTCCATGCCCGAGCGTAAACCATCCGCTGTGGCGTTTGCATCTTCGGGGCATCACCGATGGAACAGGTTCTAGTCCATCGCCCCTAAAAAAGTCATGAAAGGGCTGCCTCAGCGCCGCACGAATTCTGCAAAATAGAACGACCGTTCGATTTCACCATCTTGACGTGAACCTGCTGCCGCAAACATCCACTGCCGAAGCGCCCCGCGCCGCAACCCGCGTCTTGCACAAGGGGCAGCAGACGCGCGCAGCCATTCTCGACGCGGCTCTTGGCCTGGCTTCGCACATGGGCTTGGAGGGCTTGTCGATCGGTGCGCTGGCCGAGGTGATGCAGATGAGCAAGAGCGGGGTGTTTGCGCATTTCGGCTCGCGCGAAGAACTGCAGATCAGCGTCATTCGCGAGTACCACGCGCGCTTCGAAGAGGAAGTGTTCTTCCCCGCCATCAAGGAAGCGCGCGGCCTGGCGCGGCTGCACGCCTTGTTCGAGCGCTGGATCCGCCGCGTTTCGGTCGAACTCGATTCGGGCTGCATCTACATCAGCGGTGCGGTGGAATTCGATGACCGCCCCGGCCCCGTGCGCGACGCGCTGGCCAGCATGGTGCTTGCCTGGCACGCCGCATTGGCGCGTGCGATACGACTGGCCATCGACAGCGGGCAGTTGCGCGTCGAGACCGACCCCGAGCAGATGCTCTTTGAACTTCACGGCCTGATCCTGGCTCTGCACCATGACGCGCGTTTCTTGCGCAGCCCCGGCGCGCTGGACCGGGCGCGCGCCGGCTTCCAGCGCACGCTGAGCCATTACGCGCTGGCCGAGCCCGCGCCGCAATCCGCTTCCCGCGGTGGGCGTCCGCAGCGTTGAGCCACCCGCTTTTTTGTTTTTCCCTTCAGGAGTTCCACCATGGCCGTCTACAACCCGCCGCTGCGCGACATGCACTTCGTGCTGCACGAGATGCTGAACGTCACCGAAGAACTGAAAATGATGCCGGCGCATGCCGACATCGACATCGACACCATCAACGCGGTGCTGGAAGAGGGCGGCAAGTTCGCCGCCGAAGTGGCCTTCCCCATCAACCACAGCGGCGACCTGGAAGGTTGCACCCACGACAAGGCCACCTTCGCCGTCCACGCACCAAAGGGTTTCAAGGAGGCCTACGCCAAGTATGTGGAAGGCGGCTGGCCCGCGCTGGCGGCCAGCCCCGAGTACGGCGGCCAGGGCTTGCCGATCGTGGTGAACCACTGTTTCTACGAGATGTTGAACAGCGCCAACCAGTCGTGGACCATGTACCCGGGCCTCTCGCATGCCGCTTACGAATGCATACGCGCGCACGGCACGGCCGAGCAGATTGCGACCTTTCTGCCCAAGCTGACCAGCGGTGAATGGACCGGCACCATGTGCCTGACCGAGCCGCAATGCGGCACCGACCTCGGCATGTTGCGCACCAAGGCCGAACCCGTGGCAGGTGCGCCGGCCGGCACCTACAAACTCACGGGCCAGAAGATCTTCATCAGCGCCGGCGAGCACGACCTGGCCGAGAACATCGTGCACCTGGTGCTGGCGCGCTTGCCCGAGGCACCCGAGGGCAGCAAGGGCATCAGCCTGTTTGCGGTGTCCAAGTTCAACGTCAACGCCGACGGCAGCCTGGGTGAGCGCAACCCCATTCGCTGCACCGGCATCGAACACAAGATGGGCATCAACGGCAGCGCCACCTGCCAGATCTTTCTTGACGGCGCGCTAGGCACCCTGGTGGGCCAGCCGAACAAGGGCCTGAACGCGATGTTCGTGATGATGAACGCCGCGCGCCTGGGCGTGGGCAATCAGTCGGTGGGCCTGACCGAAGTGGCCTACCAGAACGCCGTGGTCTATGCCAAGGACCGCATCCAGATGCGCAGCCTGTCGGGCCCCAAGGCGCCCGAGCTGGCGGCCGACCCCATCATCGTGCACCCCGATGTGCGCAAGATGCTGCTGACTGCGCGCGCCTATGCCGAGGGCGGCCGTGCGCTGGGTATCTACACCGCGCTGTTGATCGACAAGGAACTGAGCAGCGACGACGAAGACGAGCGCAAGGAAGCCGCCGACCTGGTGGCGCTGCTGACGCCCATCGTCAAGGCCTTTCTTACCGACAACGCCTGGATTGCGACCAGCCATTGCTTGCAGGTGTACGGCGGCCACGGCTACATCAAGGAATGGGGCATGGAGCAGTACGTGCGTGACTCCCGCATCAACATGATCTACGAGGGCACCAACACCATCCAGTCGCTGGACCTGCTGGGCCGCAAGGTGCTGGGCGACAACGGCGCCAAGCTGAAGAAGTTCGGCAAGATCGTCGCCGAGTTCGTCGAGGAAGAAGGCACCCATGAAGCCATGCAGGAGTTCGTGAACCCGCTGGCCGAGCTGGGCGACAAGGTGACCAAGCTGACCACCGAACTCGGCATGAAGGCCTTCGGCAACGTCGACGAGGTGGGCGGCGCGGCAGTGGATTACCTTCGCATCTGCGGCCACCTGGTCTTTGCCTATTTCTTTGCGCGCAGCGCCAAAATTGCGCTGGCCAAACAGAGCGGCGGCGACCCGTTCTACACCGCAAAATTGCACACTGCCCGCTTTTATTTCGCCAAGCTGCTGCCCGAGACAGCTGGCCTCATGCGCACCGCGCGCAGCGGCGTTGCGCCGCTGCTGGCGATGGACGAAGCCCTGTTCTGAAACCCACCACGACCCACAGGAGACCCCCCATGCACAAGACACTGATCGCCCTGGCCTTTCTCATTGCCGGCAGCGCCTGGGCGCAGACCACGCCCGTGGGTCTGTGGAAGACCATCGACGACAAGACCAAGAGCGAACGTGCCTTGGTGCGCATCACCGAGACTGGCGGGGTGTTCAGCGGCCGCATCGAGAAGCTGCTGGCTGCCGATGCCAAGCCCGACGCCAAGTGCGACAAGTGCGAAGACGACCGCAAGGACATGCCCATCGTCGGCATGGAAATCGTGCGCGGCGTGAAGAAGGCCGATGCCGACAACACCTGGGACGGCGGCACCATCCTCGACTCTGTCGAGGGCAAGGTCTACAAGGTGCGCATGCAGCCCGCCGATGGCGGCAAGAAGCTGGAAGTGCGTGGTTTTGTCGGCATGCCCATGCTGGGCCGCACGCAGACCTGGTTGCGTGTTGAGTAAGTGAGCAAGGAAGCCACCATGAATCGTTTTCAAGTCCGCAAGGTTGCCGTACTCGGCGCCGGTGTGATGGGCGCGCAGATTGCCGCCCATCTGGTCAACTGCAAGGTTCCGGTGGTTCTCTTTGACCTGCCGGCCAAGGACAAGGACGGGGCAGGGGCCCCGCCCTCGACGTTCTCGAAGAACGGCATCGTCACCAAGGCCATCGACGGCCTGAAGAAGCTCAAACCAGCGCCGCTGGGCGTGGCCGAAGACGCCGCGCGCATCCAGGCCGCGAACTACGAAGAGCACCTGTCGCTGCTGGCTGATTGCGACCTCGTCATCGAGGCCATTGCCGAGCGCATGGACTGGAAACTCGATCTCTATCAAAAGATCGCCAGCAGCCTGGCGCCGCATGCCATCGTCGCCAGCAACACCTCGGGCCTGAGCATCACCCAGCTGAGCGAGGCGCTTCCTGAAAGCATCAAGCCGCGCTTTTGCGGCATTCACTTCTTCAACCCGCCGCGCTACATGACGCTGGTGGAACTGATCAACACGCCGACCACCCTGCCCGAGGTACTGGACCAGCTTGAAGCCTTCGTCACCACGACGCTTGGCAAGAGCGTGGTGCGCGCGAAAGACACGCCCAACTTCATCGCCAACCGCGTGGGCATCGCCGGCATGCTGGCCACGATCAAGGAGGCCGAGAACTACGGCTTGAGTTACGACGTCGTCGACGACCTCACCGGCAAGAAGCTGGGCCGCGCCAGCAGCGGCACCTTCCGCACGGCCGACGTCGTGGGCCTGGACACCATGGCCCACGTCATCAAGACGCTGCAGGACAACCTGTCCGAAGATCCTTTTTCCCCGAGCTACGCCACGCCGCCCGTGGTGAAGGCGCTGATCGAGAAAGGCGCCTTGGGTCAGAAGGCCGGTGCGGGCTTCTACAAGAAGGTGGGCAAGGACATCCTGCGCCTGGATCCGACAAAGCTTGACTACGTGCCGGCGGGTGGCAAGGCCGAGCCCATCGTCGACCGCATGCTGAAGAAGCCGGCTGCCGAGCGCCTGAAGCTGCTGCGCGAAAGCAGCAACCCGCAGGCGCAGTTCTTGTGGGCCATCCAGCGCAACGCCTTCCACTACGCGGCGGTTCATCTGGAAAGCATTGCCGACACCGCGCGTGATGTCGACTTCGCCATGCGCTGGGGCTTCGGCACCAAGCAGGGCCCCTTCGAGCTGTGGCAGGAAGCCGGCTGGCAGCAGGTGGCGACCTGGGTGAAGGAAGACATCGAAGCCGGCAAGGCGCTGAGCAGCGCACCGCTGCCGGCCTGGGTGTTCGACGGGCGCACCGGGGTGCACACGCCAGAAGGCAGTTGGAGCCCGGCGGCGAAGACCTACGTGCCGCGCCTGGCGCTGCCGGTTTACGAGCGCCAGCACTTCCCAGAAAACGTGTTGGGCGCCGGTGCGCCCGAGCCGCTGAAGAGCGGCACCGAGATCTTCAAGAACGACGAGATGCGTTTGTGGACGCTGGACGGTGAGGTGCTGATCGCCAGCATCACCTGCAAGCTGCACCTGATCGGCACCGGCGTCGTCGAAGGCCTGGCCAAGGCGGTGGAACTGGCCGAGGCCGGCTACAAGGGCGTGGTGATCTGGTCGCCCGACGATGTGTTCAGTGCCGGCGCCAACCTCGAGAGCCTGATGCCGGTGTTCATGAAGCAGGGCTCCAAGGGCATCATGCCGGTGGTGAAGCAGTTGCAGGACGCCATGCTGGCCATGCGTTATGCGCAGGTGCCGGTGGTGGCCGCGATGCGCGGCATTGCGCTGGGCGGCGGCTGCGAAATCGCGCTGTATTGCTCGCGCCGTGTGGCCGCGATGGAAACCTACATCGGCCTGGTGGAAGTGGGCGTGGGCCTGATCCCGGCCGGCGGCGGCCTGGCCTATGCCGCGCGCCGTGCGGCCGAGATGGCCACGGCGTCGGGTGCCACCAACCTGGCCAACGTGGACATCCTGAAGTTCGCCACCGAGGCCTTCACCAACGCCGCGATGGCCAAGGTGGGCACCAGCGCGCTGGAATCGAAGAAGCTCGGCTATCTGATCGAAGGCGACATCGTCGTGCCGCACAAGGACGAGTTGCTGTTCGTGGCGCTGACACAAGCCAAGGCCATGTTCGACAGCGGCTACCGCGCACCGCCGCGGGCGATGTTCCCGGTGGCCGGGCGCTCTGCCATCGCGACAGTGAAGGCCCAGCTGGCCAACATGCGCGACGGCGGCTTTGTCAGCGCGCACGACTTCCACGTCAGCACGCTGATTGCGGAAGTGATCTGCGGCGGTGATGTGGACGCTGGCAGCCTGGTGAATGAGGAGTACCTGATGAGCATGGAGCGCGAACGCTTCTGCGGCCTGCTGGACCATCCCAAGACCCAGGAACGCATCATGGGCATGCTGCAGACCGGCAAGCCCGTGCGGAATTGAACGGAGACGACATCATGAGCAGCAAACAAGTTCAAGACGCCTACATCGTCGCCGCCACTCGCACGCCCATCGGCAAGAGCGGCCGCGGCTATTTTCGCAACACGCGCCCTGATGACCTGCTGGTGGCCGCGGTGCGCAGCGCGCTGGCGCAGGTGCCCACACTCGACCCCAAGGCGATCGAAGACGCCATCATCGGCTGCAGCTTCCCCGAAGCCGAGCAGGGCATGAACATGGCGCGTGTGGCGATGGTGCTGGCCGGCCTGCCGCACAGCGTGGGCGGTGTCACCGTCAACCGCTTTTGCGCCAGCGGCTTGACCGCGCTGCAGATGGCGGCAGACCGCATTCGCGTCGGCGAGGCTGACGTGATGATCGCCGGTGGCGCCGAGAGCATGAGCATGGTGCCGATGGGCGGCAACAAGCCGTCGTTCAACCCGGCCGTGTTCGCACACGATGAAAACGTCGGCATCGCCTATGGCATGGGTCTGACGGCCGAGAAGGTGGCGGCGCAGTGGAAGGTCAGCCGTGAAGACCAGGACGCCTTTGCGCTGGCCTCGCACCAGAAGGCGCTGAAGGCCATGGCCGCCGGCGAGTTCAGCGATGAGATGACGCCCATCGAAGTGGTGGAACGCTTCCCGAACCTCGCAACGGGTGAAGTGAATACCAAGACCCGCACCGTGAACCTGGACGAAGGCGCACGGCCCGACACGTCGCTCGAAGGCCTGGCCAAGCTGCGCCCGGTGTTTGCCGCCAAGGGCAGTGTCACGGCCGGCAACAGCAGCCAGACCAGCGACGGCGCCGGGGCGTTGATCCTGGCGAGTGAAGCCGCCATCAAGCGCTATGACCTGAAGCCGCTGGCGCGCTTCGTCAGTTACGCCTCGCGCGGCGTCGCGCCCGAGATCATGGGCATCGGCCCCATCGAGGCCATACCGGCCGCGCTGAAGTACGCCGGTCTCACCATGGCGGACATCGGCTGGACCGAACTGAACGAAGCTTTCGCGGCACAGGCCCTGGCCGTCATCAACACCCTGGGCCTGGACCCGACCAAGGTCAACCCGATGGGCGGTGCCATCGCTTTAGGCCACCCGCTGGGCGCCACCGGTGCCATCCGCGCTGCCACCGTGGTGCACGCGCTGCGCCGCCACAAGCTGAAGTACGGCATGGTGACGATGTGCGTGGGCATGGGCCAGGGTGCCGCCGGCATCATCGAAGCCCTCTGAACCCGCTGCTGCAGGAAACATGACCATGACCATCAAGACCGCCACCTTCAACGGCGTGGCCACCATCGAGATCGCACGCCCCGAAAAGAAAAACGCTCTCACCGTGGCCATGTACCAGGCCATGACCGAAGCGCTGGCCGCCGCCAAGGCCGACAGTGCCGTGCGCGCGGTGCTCATCACCGGGCAGCCGGGCATTTTCACCAGCGGCAACGACATCGAAGATTTCATGTCGCGCGGC
>JBBSCV010000141.1:0-9614 GCA_038249925.1 Burkholderiales bacterium | reverse complement strand
AGCTGGAACTGCGGCTGGGAAGGCCCGACCACCGACCCCGCCGTGCTGCAGCTGCGTGCGCGCCTGAAGCGCGCCTTGCTGGCCACCGTGCTGCTGGCCCAGGGCACACCGATGCTGGCCGCCGGCGATGAGCTGGGCCACACCCAGGGCGGCAACAACAACCCCTATTGCCAGGACAACCCGACCACCTGGATCGACTGGGCGCAGGCCGATGAAGGCCTCATCGGCTTCACCGCCCATGTGCTGGCCTTGCGCCGCCGCTTGCTGCCGCTGGACGGCTGCTGGTACACCGGCCTGACGGATGCCCGGGGCGTGCCCGACCTGGCCTGGATGCGCCGCACGGGCGAGCCGATGGCGCCCGAGCACTGGGAAAACCGCATGTCACGCATCATGGGCGCGTGGATAGGTCGCACCGGCCGCAGCGCCACACCGCTGCTGTTGCTGGTGAACGGCCGCGACATGGATGCCAGCTTTCAGCTGCCGCCGGGCCACTGGGTGGCCGAACTGGACACCACCGCCACCGATGGCCGCAGCACCTGGCGCCGAAGTGCGGACCCTTATCTGATGCTGGGCGCACGCAGCGTGATGGTGCTGCGCGATGCCACCGGCCCCGAACCTGCTCGAGGACCTTGACCATGCGCTTCCCACGCGCCAGCGGCGTGCTGCTGCACCCCACCTCCCTGCCCGGCCCGCATGGTTCTGGCGATCTCGGGCCCGAGGCCTATCACTTCGTCGACTGGCTCGTTTCCGGCGGGCAGAAGCTGTGGCAGATCTTGCCGCTGGCGGGCATCGGCCCGGGCAATTCGCCCTACATGAGCAATTCGGCCTTTGCCGGCAACGTGCTGCTCATCGAGCTGGCCGAACTGCAGCGTGAAGGCTGGCTGGCTGCCGATGCGTTGGTGCCAGTGCCCGGCTTGGCCGACGCCGCCGTCGACTTCGCGGTGATGTACCCCTTCCGCATGGAACGCCTGGCAAAAGCGGCCGCGCGTTTTTCAACCCACGGCACGCCAGCCCAGCGTGCCGACTTCGCTGCCTTCTGCGCCGCGCACGACAGCTGGCTGCCCGACTACGCCCTCTTCATGGCCCTGTGCGAGCACCTGGGCTGGCGCGACTGGTGCGAGTGGCCGCCAGACCTGGCGCACCGCGACCCGCAGGCGCTGGCCGACGCACGGGCACAGCACGCCGTTCGCATCCACTTCTGGCAGTTCTGCCAGTGGCGCTTCTACCGGCAGTGGCTGAAGCTGAAGGTCTATGCCAACGCCAAGGGCGTGCAGATCATCGGCGACACGCCGATCTTCATCGCCTATCTCAGCGCCGAGGTCTGGGCCCACCCGCATCTGTTCGAACTCGACCGGCACGGCCGCCCCACAGTGGTGGCCGGGGTGCCGCCCGACTTCTTCAGCGCTATCGGCCAGCGCTGGGGCAACCCACTGTACCGCTGGGCCGAGCACGCCAAGAATGGCTACGCATGGTGGGTGGAGCGTGTGCGCCGCAGCTTCGAGTTGGTGGACATCGTGCGCATCGACCACTTCCGCGGCTTCGAGGGGCATTGGGAAATTCCGGCCAGCGAACCCACGGCGGTGAAAGGCCAGTGGAAGCCCGGCCCCGGCGCGGCGCTGTTCGAAGCCATCGGCCAGGCGCTCGGGCCCATGCCCATCATTGCGGAAGACCTGGGTGTCATCACGCCCGAGGTCGAAGCCCTGCGCAGGCAGTTCGGCCTGCCCGGCATGCGCATCCTGCAGTTCGCGTTTGCAGGCGATGCCAGCGACCGTTTCCTGCCGCACAACCACGAGCCCGATACCGTGGTTTACACAGGCACGCACGACAACGACACCTCAGCCGGCTGGTGGGCCACCGCAGGCGAGCACGAACGCCACTTCGCACGCGGCTACCTCAACACCGACGGTCACGATATTTCCTGGGCGCTGATCCGTGCGGCCATGTCCAGCGTGGCCGACACCGCCGTGCACCCGCTTCAGGACGTGCTGGCCCTGCCCACCGAGAGCCGCATGAACTTCCCCGGCCAGGCCAGCGGCTGGTGGCGCTGGCGCTTCACGTGGAGCCAGGTGCAGCCGTGGCATGCCGGCCGCCTGCTCGAGCTGTCGCGCTTGTTCGGCCGCTCGGCTTAGCAGCAGGCGCGCCGGGCCTGTCGCCCCTCGGCGGCGGCGTGAATGCCTAGCGCGCATACTGTGCGCTGAAGCGGGGCTTGTCAGCCCGGCAACGGAGTAGCCATGATCTCGATGGAAGGCGTGCCTTCATCACTGATCCTGCGCAATGAGTCGTGGGTGCGCCAGCATGCCAATGCGCTGGCGCGGCGCCTGCCGTCGAACGTCGAACGCGCCGACCTGATCCAGGCCGGCCTCATCGCCGTGGCGCAGGCCGCCTTGGGTTTCCTGTGGGAAGGCGACCGCGAAAGCGAAGACGCGAAGGCTGCATTCGTGCGCTATGCGCGGCACCGCGTGCACGGCGCCATGCTCGACGAGTTGCGCCAGATGGACCACCTGAGCCGCCACCGCCGCCGCCAGGTGAAGCTGCTGCAGGTGGCCCGCGAACGCTGGCGCAGCATGAACGACAGCGAACCCAGCGCCGCCGACTTGAGCCCGCTGTGCGGCCTGAGCGTCGACGAGATCTACGAACTGGAGCATGAAGCCCTTCAGGCCCAACCCGTGGGGCCGGGCCCTGAAAGCGACGAGGAGACCGAACGCCCGCAGCGCGAGGCCGCCACCGCGCAAGACGAGGTGGAAGCCCGGGTCGACACGGCGATGCTGTTGCGCCGGTTGGAGAGCTTCTTCGTCAAGCTGCCCGACCGTGACCGCCAGGTCATCGACGCCTACCTGGGCGTGGGCCTCACGCCCACGCAGCTGGCCGAGAGCCTGCAGGTCAGCACCTCGCGCGTGTCGCAGATGTTCAAGTCGGTCTGCAACCGCATCGAAGAGCACCTGGCCACGCAGGGCCAGCGCTCGACCGACCGTGCCGCGCCCGGCCTGCCGGCGCCGCTGGAAGAACTGATCACGCGCCGTGAACAGGAACTGGCGCAGGCCCCCGCCGGCCATGCCTGGGGCCAGCAACTGGAGAAGGTGCTGACGCTTTCAGGCAATGAGCTGGCCGATCACTATCCGGCCGACAAGCCGCTGGTGGTGGACATCAACACGCGCTGGGGGTAGTAGAAGCCCACAGGCTCGGGGTTGACGCCAACGTCTGTCGGGCCGATCAATCGACGGCCACGAAGTCGATGAAGCCGCGCTCACGTCAGTCGACACCAGCTCGACGCGAATGTGCTGGCCCACCTCGAGCCCACGCGGACTGGAATCGAGCCGACCCTCGGCCGGCGCCGCGAAGAAGCGTACCCAGAGCCCGGATTCCGAACTGCCGGTGACGATGGCGTCGCAGCGCTGGCCGACATGGGATTCGAGCAGCAGCGCGGCTTCGGATTCGCGCATGCGCCGCTTCACCTTTAGAGCGGCATCTTCCCGAGCAGTGCAGTGCGCGGGGACTCGTCCAGGCGTCGCCAAGCGCTTTCGCCATGCCGCGATATTCGGCGCGCTGGATGCCCTGCATAGCGGCGAAACGATGCGGTTCGTCAACGATCACGATCCGATGCCGCTGCTGGACCAACTGCGTTCGCGCTACGGCGAAGGCATCAGCATCGAGTACCGGCGACGCGAACCCGGCGCTATCGCGATCGACTTCGCCGTTCGCTGAAACCGGACAGGCCAGCTTCTTGCCCAGGGTCGAGCGCCGGACCCCGACCAGGCGGCCCACCGGATCAATACAGGACGCGGCAGCGAATCGTCGACGGCACCGCGCACAGATCGGCGAGAGCCACCGTGCCGCCGGCCGGGTCGACATCGATCACGACATAGCCGACGCTCTCGTTGGTCGCAAGGTATTGCGCCGCGATGTTGATTCCGGCGGCGGCCAGCCGCTCGTTGAGATGGGCCAGGACCCCGGGCACGTTGCGGTGGATGTGCAAGAGGCGGCTTCTGCCGGCGCGCTCGGGCAGTGCCACTTCGGGGAAGTTGACCGACGAGGTGGTCGAGCCGTTGTCGCTGTAGCGGATCATCTTGGCCGCGACCTCCTTGCCGATGTTGACCTGCGCCTCCGAGGTCGAGCCGCCGATGTGCGGCGTCAGCAGGACGTTGTCGAAGCGCGTCAGCGGCGAGGCGAAGGCGGCGTCGTTGCCCTCGGGCTCGCTGGGAAAGACGTCGATCGCCGCGCCATGCAGATGGCCGTTTTCGAGCGCCGCGGCGAGCGCATCGATGTCGACCACGTTGCCGCGCGAGGCGTTGATCAGGTGGCTGCCGGGCTTCATCGCGGCGAGCTGTTCGGCGCCGATCATGTTCACGGTCGCCGGCGTCTGCGGCACATGCAGGCTGACCACGTCGGCACATCGCAACAGTTCGCCCAAGCTCGCCATCTCGCGCGCGTTGCCGAGAGGCAGCTTGGCTTCGATGTCGCTGAACACGACCTGCATGCCGAGCTGCTCGGCGAGCACGCCGATCTGCGTGCCGATGTGGCCGTAACCGACGATACCAAGAGTCTTTCCGCGCACTTCGTAGGACCGCGCCGCGCTCTTGGTCCAGCCGCCGCGGTGCAGGATGGCATTTTTCTCTGGGATGCCGCGCAACAGCATCACGATCTCGGCCAGCACCAGTTCAGCGACGCTGCGCGTGTTGGAGAACGGCGCGTTGAAGACCGGAATGCCAAGCCGCATCGCCGCCATCAAATCGACCTGGTTGGTGCCGATGCAAAAGCAGCCGATGGCCGCCAGCGCCGGAGCGTGTTCGAGCACCTCGGCCGTGAGGCGGGTGCGCGAGCGAATACCGAGGAAGTGCGCACCGGAGACCGCCGCTTCGAGCTCTGCGCCGGCAAGCGCCTTGGCATGCGTTTCGATCTGCGTGTAGCCAGCGTTCTTGAGCGCCTCGGCGGCCGAGACATGGATGCCTTCGAGCAGCACCGCCTTCAGTGTTCTCTTCGTGACAGATCGGTCGAGCGATGTGGGCATCACGCTACATGGGCAACTTGAACAGTCGCAGCATCGCATGAATCGCAAGATGGCCGTGCCGGCGTCCGAGTCGGCGCCGATCAAGACCTGTCGAACGCTGCCGACGTTACTGAAGGCTGTGCGCGGCTGTCGCGTCTTCGAAGAGCGTTTGCCGCTCGGCGCCCGCCCGGTGCTGCAAGTCGGCGCTGGCGCGCGCGTCCTCGTCGTCGGCCAGGCGCCCGGCGCACGGGTTCACGCCAGCGGGGTTCCGGGACCGGGTTCAGGGTCACGTCTGAGACCGGCTCGGACACGAGGACCGGGTCTCGGGCAGGGACAGGGCGGTCAGCACCCCCGCGCTGCATGCGGGGCCGTCCCGCCTACACTGCCCAGGATCTCATTTTCGCTCGCTCCCGATGAAACGTTCCGTCAAGGTCGCGGCCGGCATCGCCATCGTGCTGCTTCTGGCCGCAGCCGGCTGGTGGTCGCTACAGCGCCCGGCCAAGCCACCACCCGATCTCTACCGCACGGCCCTGGTCGACCGCGGCCCCATCACCCAGGTGGTGATGGCCACCGGCACGCTGCAGCCCGTGACGACGATCACCGTCGGCACCCAGGTCAGTGGCACGGTGATGGAGCGACTGGCCGACTTCAACGACCGCGTGAAGGCCGGCCAGGTGCTGCTGCGGCTGGACCCGGCCAACCTGCAGGCACGGCTGCGCCAGGCCCAGGCCCAGGCCGCCAGCGCGCGTGCCGGGCTGGCCCTGGCCACGGCTTCGCTGGAACGGAACCGCCAACTGGTGGCGCAGAACTTCATCAGCGGCCTGGCGCTGGACCAGAGCCAGCGTGAATACGACGCTGCGCGCGCCAATGTCGAACTGGCGCGGGCGCAGGTCGACGCCGCGCAGGCCGACGTCGACAACAGCGTCATCCGCAGCCCCATCGACGGCGTCGTCATTCGCCGCAACATCGACGTCGGCCAGACCGTGGCCGCCAGCTTCCAGACGCCCGAACTCTTCCTGCTCGCACGCGACCTGCGCGAGATGCAGATTCACACCAACGTCAGCGAAGCCGATGTCGGGCAGATCAAGCCCGGTCAACTGGTGCGCTTCTCGGTCGACGCCTATCCGCAGGCCGAATTCGAGGGCAAGGTCGAACAGTTCCGCCTGAATTCGACGAGCAACCAGGGCATCGTCACCTACAACATCATCGTGGGCGTGGACAACAGCGACGAACGCCTGAAGCCTGGCATGACGGCGCAAACGCGCATCGTGCTGCAGACCAAGCCCGATGTCTTGCGCCTGCCCACCGCAGCCTTGCGCTTTCAGCCCGACGACGACGACCGCAAGCGCATCGCTGCAGCTGCCACCCAAGTGGCCGCCAGTTCAGGCGGCGCCAGCGCAGCGGCCATGCCAGCACCCGAAGACGACGGCGTGCTCAGCCGCACGCGCGGCGGCGAGCGGGTTTACCGCGTCTGGACGGTGGGTGCCGGCCCCGACCAGCTGCCGCAGCCCCACGAGGTGACGGCAGGCATCTCGAACACGCGTTTCACCGAGCTGGCCGAAGTGCTCAGCGGCCGGTTGCGGGCTGGCGACGCGTTGATCACGCGCCGCGCCGAGACGCCGGGTGGACGGTGACGCGCACGACAGCGCAACACGGATGAGTGACGTCATCCAGCTGCAGGCGGTCAACAAGAGCTACCGCAACGGCGAGATCGTGACCCCGGTTCTGCACGACATCGCGCTGACTGTCGCGGCCGGCGAATACGTTGCGCTGATGGGGCCCAGCGGTTCGGGCAAGAGCACGCTGATGAACCTGCTGGGTTTGCTGGACCGCGCCGATTCAGGGCAATACCTGCTGGCCGGCCGCGACGTGACACAGCTGAATGCCGCGCAGCAGGCCGAGGTGCGCAACCAGACCATCGGCTTCGTCTTCCAGAGCTTCAACCTTCTGAAGCGGATGAACGTGCTGGAAAACGTCGCCCTGCCCTTGCTCTATGGCGGGCAGTCGCGCAGCGCGGCGCGAGCGCGCGCGCAGGAACTGCTCGACCAGGTGGGCCTGGGTGCGTTGTCGGGCCGCCTGCCCAGCCAGTTGAGCGGCGGCCAGCAGCAGCGCGTGGCCATCGCCCGCGCGCTGGCCTGCAGGCCACCGCTGCTGCTGGCCGATGAGCCGACCGGCAATCTGGACACGCAGACGACCGAAGACCTGCTGGCCCTGCTGGACGCGCTGAACCGCGACCAGGGCTTGTCGATCGTGCTGGTGACGCACGAGAACGACGTCGCTGCCCATGCCAAGCGCCTGGTGCGGCTGAAGGACGGGCGTGTGGTCTACGACGGCGTGCCGGGGGCGGCGGCATGAGCTTTCTGCAGATCATGTTCGAAGCCTTTCGCTCGCTGGCAGCCAACCGCCTGCGCACCGCGCTGACGATGCTGGGCATCGTCATCGGCATCGCCTCGGTGGTGCTGATGCTGGGTGTGGGCGATGCCGTGCGCGGCTTCATCGACCGTGAACTCTCGGTGCTGGGCAGCAACCAGCTCATCGTGCAGCGCGGCGCGCCCACGGGTGACGGCCGGCCGCGAAGGCAGCTCGGTACCGACGCGCCCTACCTGACGCTGGACGACGCGCAGGCCATGAACGGCCTTTCAAGTGTTGCGGCGGCTGCGGCGACGCTGCAAAGCCTGTTTCCGGTGCTGTACGGCGACGACAGCACCCAGAGCACGGTGCTCGGCGTGACGCCCGAGATGTTCCGCGTGCGCAACTGGGTTGTCGACCAGGGAGTGCCCTTCAGCGACGACGACGTGCGCAGCGCCAACCGCGTCATCCTCATTGGCAGCCAGATCGCCGAGGCGCACTTCCTGCGGCGCGACCCGTTGGGCCAGGTCATCCGCGTCGGCGGCCGGCCGTTCACCGTCATCGGCGTGCTGGCCGGCAGCGGGCGCACGCTGGACGGCACCGACCTCGGTGAACTGCTGGTGGTGCCCATCACAGCGCTGCCGCTGACGCTGCCGCGGCCACGCTCGGTGCACTACATCAACGTGCAGTCGGTCAGCGAGCTGCGGCTGAAGGAAGCCGAGAACGACGTCGCCGAACTGCTGCGCGACCGCCGCCGCATCACCGGCGACGAAACCGACGACTTCAATATCACCAACCTGGCCAGCATCGCGCAAACGGGGGCGAACATCGCTGCGGCCCTGTCCATCGGCCTGGGCGTGGTGGGCGCGGTGTCGCTGATGGTGGGTGGCATCGGCATCATGAACATCATGCTCGTGAGCGTGAGCGAACGCGTGCGCGAGATCGGCATCCGCATGGCCATCGGCGCAAAACCGCGCCATGTGCTGACGCAGTTTCTGGCCGAAGCCGTGATGATGTGCGTGCTGGGCGGCGTGGTGGGCATCGCTCTGGCGGCCGCCGGCGTGTGGGGCGTGAATTACGCCGGCACCGCACGCGGGTTCAGCATGCAGTTGTCAGCCACCCATGTGCTGGTGGCCGTGCTGTTTTCCACCGGCGTGGGCTTGTTCTTCGGCTGGTACCCGGCGCGAAGGGCATCCAAGCTGTTGCCCATCGAGTGCTTGCGCCAGGAGTGAGCGTGGGCGTGAACTCCCGCAATTGCCGATCGGCCGGTGGCATGCGGATTGCCATGCTGCAAGCACCTCAACCCTGCGGGAGCCATCCATGCAAAATCATCTGAAACTGATCATCGCCATCGCCACGTCCGCCCTGGCGAGCGTTGCTGTGGCGCAGACCACCCCCGACACCACGCGCGGCGACAACCGCAGCGCTGGAGAAGCTACCCGCGACACCGCCAATGCCGTCGGCCGCGCAGCCAGCGCTGCCGTGACGCCCGGCGACCAGAACATGGGCCGCACTCCGAACAACCGCACTGGCGGCATGATGGGCAACGACCGCACGGGCACCGGGTCCGCTGCTCGCGACGGGACCAGCGCGGGCCGTGCCGCCGAGGCTGCCGTGACGCCCGGCGACCAGAACATGGGCCGCAACCCCGATAACCGCAGCGGCGGCATGATGGGCACCGACCGCACCGGCAACAACTCGACGAACATAGAGGGTCGCCGCGCGGCGCGTGCAGACCGCGGCTAACAGTTCGCGAGCGCGCTGAACCGCGCGCTGTTTTCCCCCCCGGAGGCTGGCGGCGACATCACCTGTCGTCGTCAGTCTTCATGCTTGGCGCTCGCAGTTCGAGCGGCATTGCGGCAGAGCGGCCAGGCGGAAACGCTGCACTGGCTGGAACGCGACAACGGTGTGATGTGCGCGGCTTCGGGGTGCCGGTCAGCGGCGAGCCAAAGAAGGACGCATGGGGATCGACCTCGAAGCGGCCAGCCTGACGCCAGCGAAGCAACCCGATCAAGCTCGAGCGTTTTTCGGCGAGGCCATTTGACGCACGATGCAACGTTGCGCAATGGGTTACGCGGGCGGCAACACGTGCCCGAAGCATCGCTTTTGGCCAGCACACTCGAACTGCGCCGAAGCGCTGCGCCAGGGCGGCCTCACTCGATCGGCGCCAATGGGTGGCGCGATGTCGTCAGAAGACCAGCGTTCCCAGGAATACGCCGAACACCAGGACAACGAGGAAGATCAAGATCGCAATGACGAACAGAACTTTTGCGATCGACTT
>JBBSCV010000140.1:0-9658 GCA_038249925.1 Burkholderiales bacterium | reverse complement strand
GAAGAACTTCGGCGTCACGCGCCACGGCAAGGTGGTGTTCTACGACTACGACGAGATCGAATACCTCACCGACTGCAACTTCCGCCGCGTGCCCACGCCGCGCAACGAAGAAGAAGAGATGAGCGGCGAGGTCTGGTACACAGTCGGCTCGAAAGACGTGTTCCCCGAGACCTTCGCGCCTTTCCTGCTGGGCAACGACGCCGTGCGCGAAGTCTTCATGGCCCACCATGCCGACCTGCTGGACGCCGCCTTCTGGCAAGGCCACAAGCAGCGCATCCAGCAGGGCCATGTGCACGACGTGTTTCCCTACGAACCCGCCAAACGTTTCACCGCCGGCCGCACCGCGCGCGCTGCCGAATCACTGCAAGGAGACCCCCATGTCTGACGCCATCGTCATCGTTTCCGCCGCCCGCACGCCCATCGGGGGCCTGCTGGGCGATTTCACGAGCCTGGCCGCGTGGGAGCTCGGCGCCGTGGCCGTGAAGGCTGCCGTCGAACGCGCCGGCGTGCCCGGTGACGCGGTACACGAAGTGCTGCTGGGCAACTGCCTGATGGCCGGCCAGGGCCAGGCGCCGGCGCGCCAGGCAGCGCTGAAGGCGGGCCTGCCGCAGAGCGCCGGCGCGGTGACGCTTTCCAAGATGTGCGGCAGCGGCATGCGCGCCATGATGTTCGGTCACGACATGCTGCAGGCCGGCAGCGCGCAGGTGGTGGTGGCCGGCGGCATGGAGAGCATGACGAACGCGCCGCACCTGATGTTCGCGCGCAAGGGCGTGAAGTACGGCGCCGCGCAGATGTTCGACCACATGGCCATGGACGGCCTGGAAGACGCCTACGAACGCCTGGCAGACGGGCGTGGCAAGGCCATGGGCCTGTTCGCCGAGCAATGCGTGGACAAGTACGGCTTCACGCGTGAGGCGCAAGACCAGTTCGCCATCGCCAGCACCACGCGTGCGAAGACGGCCAATGAGGACGGCAGCTTCGACTGGGAAATCGCGCCCGTTACCCTGCCCGCGAAGTCGGGCAGTCCAAGTTCCTCTGGGCGCACAGGCGACACCGTCATCAAGTTCGACGAGCAGCCCTTCAAGGCCAAGCTCGACAAGATTCCGACGCTGAAGCCGGCATTCAAGAAGGACGGCACCATCACCGCCGCCAACGCCAGCAGCATCAGCGACGGCGCCGCGGCACTGGTGCTGATGCGCGAGAGCACGGCGCGCCAGCTCGGCCTGCAGCCGCTGGCGCGCATCGCGGCGCACGCCGTGCATGCGCAGGCGCCCGAGTGGTTCAGCACCGCGCCGGCGGGCGCCATCGACAAGGTGTTGAAGAAGAGCGGCTGGGACGCCAAGAGCGTGCACCTGTGGGAAGTCAACGAGGCCTTCGCCGCGGTGACCATGGCTGCGATGCACGACTTCCAGCTGCCGCACGAGATCGTCAACGTGCACGGCGGCGCGTGTGCACTCGGCCACCCCATCGGCGCCAGCGGCGCCCGCATCGTCGTCACGCTGCTGGGGGCGTTGAAGAAACGCGGCCTGAAGCGCGGCGTGGCGGCGCTTTGCATCGGCGGTGGCGAGGCCACGGCGATGGCAGTGGAAATGCTGTGAATTGCAGTGACGCGCCACGCCCGACTTCTTGGAAAGACTGATTGATGAAGACCAATCTGCGGCGCCTGCCGCACCTGCACCTGTGGCTGGCCGCTCTGGCCTGCCTCATGTTCACCGCGGCGCCGTCCTCGGCGCAAACAACGGCCCCAACCTCGGCGCAAACTTCCGCCGCCGCGCCCGCGGCTGACCAGGCCCGCGAAGGCTTCTACCGCTTCCCCACGCTGCGCGGCAACACCATCGTCTTCACCGCCGAGGGCGACCTCTGGCGAGTCGGTCTCGCCGGGGGCCGGGCCGAGCGCCTCACCACCCATCCCGACCTCGAAACGCGCGCCGCACTTTCGCCAGACGGCCGCCATGTCGCCTTCACCGGCGCCTATGAACGCCCCCCTGAGGCCTACCTCATGCCGCTGGCCGGCGGCGTGCCGCAGCGCCTGAGCTGGCTCGGCCAGAACCCGCGTGTCTGGGGTTTCACACCCGCTGGTGAAGTGCTGATGACGGCGCCCTCGGTGCGCGGTGAACCGGTGACGCAGCTCTTCGCCATTCAGCCGCTCACGCTGGCGCAGCGCGTGCTGCCGGTGGGGCAGGCCAGCGACGGCGCGCTCAGTGCCGACGGCCACATCCTCTACTTCACGCGCAACGGCCTCGTCAGCGACAACGTGCGCGCCTATCGCGGCGGCGCCATGGCGCAGCTGTGGCGGCTGGACCTGCGCGGCAACGCCGAGGCCGAAGCGCTGCTGGCGCCCGGCATGGGCAACGACCAGCGCCCCATGCCTTATGCGGGAAGCACAGGTGCGCGCATCGCCTTCCTGAGCGACCGCGACGGGCAGTTCAACCTGTACAGCGTGGACGCCCGCGGCGGCAGCTTGCAGCAGCACACCCGCCACCGCGGCTGGGACATCCGCCACGCCGCCATCGACGGCACGCGCGTGGTCTACGCGCTGGGTGCCGACCTGCACCTCGTGGACCTGGAAACCGGCCTCGACCAACGCCTGGCCATCAGCCTGGGCGGCGATGCCGATGCGCAGCGCGCGCGTTGGGTGGCGCGGCCGCAGGCCTTCTTCGAGAGCGCGCGCGTCGCACCCGACGGCCAGCGCGTGGTCTTGAGCGTGCGCGGCCGCGTCGCCACGCAGGGCACGGGCACGCTGCGCCGCGCCGAGCTGCCGGTGCCCGCCGACGCCCGCTGCCGCGAGGCCGTCTACAGCCACGACAACAAGCACGTCTTCGCGTTGTGCGACATCAAGCCGGCCGGCGGCACGAATGCTGGAACGAATGCTGGAACGAATGCGGGCACGACTGCTGAAGTGACCGCCGCAACGACTTCAGGCAACACGGCGCCGGTCGAGCAGGAGATCTGGCGCTTCAGCGCCGACGGCAGCGGCACGCCGCTGCAAATCACACGCGGTGCCAGCATTCGCCGTTTCGCGATCTTTCCGTCGCCCGATGGGCGCTGGCTGGCGCACACCGACAAGGCCGGGCGCCTGACGTTGACGGCGCTCAGCGCCACCGGCGCCGGCGTCAGCCGCGAGGTGGTGGTGCCCGGGCCCGCGCGGGCTGCGCCGCAGCAGCTGGTGTGGTCGCCCGACAGCCAGGCCTTCGCCTTCGCGCGCGGCGGCAGCGACGGCTACCGTCAGCGTCTGTACCTGCACCAGGCGGCCACAGCCCGCACGCTGGCGCTGACGAGCGACCGCTACAGCAGCAGCCAGCCCGCCTTCACGCCCGATGGGCGCTGGCTGTACTTTCTGTCTGAACGCAGCTTCGTGCCGCTGAGCCCCAGCCCCTGGGGCGACCGCAACCTCGGACCCTATTTCGACCGCCGCGCCAAGGTCTACGCGCTGGCTTTGCAAGCGGGCGGGCCGGCCTTCCCGTTCCAGCCGCGTGACGAAACACAAGCCGCGCCCGAAGCCGCGGAAAGCGCCGCGAGCGCAGCGTCGGCAGCCGCCGCGGCGGCTGCACCGGCCTCTTCCCGTGCGGCCGCACCGGCCACGGGCAGCCGTGCCGCCGCACCGGCACGTGCGCCAGTCGCCAAGCCGGCCATTGAACTGGCGGGCCTGGCCGAGCGCCTGCACGAGGTGCCACTGGCCGCCGGCAACTACACCCGCCTGCGCACCGACGGCAAACGCCTGTATCTGCTGGAAGCCGACAGCACGCCCGAGCGGCGCACCACGCTGCGCACGCTGACCATCGAAAACACCGGCCCCGTGCCCGAGGTGTTCGCGCCCGACGTGAACGACTTCGATCTCACACCCGATGGCAAGCGCCTGATGTTGCTGCGCCGCGCCGCCACGGGCCCGCAGCCGGGCGACATCCAGCTGATGGACGCGGCCGCGAAGCTGCCCACCGACGCTGCCGTGCTGGCGCGCAGCCAGGTGCGCTGGGTCGACTGGCAGATCGGCACCGAGCCCGTGGCCGAGTGGCGCCAGATGTTCGACGACGCCTGGCGCCTGCATCGCGACCATTTCCACGACGCCAGCATGCAAGGCGTCGACTGGCCGGCGTTGCGCCGCAAGTACGCGGCGCTGCTGCCGCGCGTGGGCGACCGGCGCGAGCTGATCGAGCTGAAGGCGCAGATGGTGTCCGAGGTGGGTGCACTGCACAGCCAAGTGGGCGCGGAAGACGTGCGCCGCGGCAACGAAGACATAGCTCCGGCAGGCCTGGGCGCGCGGCTGGCCAAGGTGGCCGGTGGCTTCCGCATCGAACACATCTACCGCAGCGACCCTGAACTGCCCGCCGAGGCCTCGCCGCTGGCGCGTGTGCAGGCCCGCGCGGGCGACGTCATCACCAGCATCAACGGCCGAACGCTGGCCGGTGTGGCCGACCTGCAGGAACTGCTGCGCGGCCAGGTCAACCGCCAGGTGCTGCTGACGCTGAAGCCCGAAGGCACGAGCGCAGAGCGCCGCGTGGTGGTGCTGCCCGTGGCCATGCCGCGTGAAAACGCGCTGCGCGAAGGCGACTGGGAACAGGGCCGGCTGGAACACGCCAGCGCACGCAGCAACGGCCGCGTGGGCTACCTGCGCCTGCGCGCCATGCGCGGCGAAGACATGGCCACCTTCGCCCGCGAGTTCTATGCGCAGCTGGACCGCGAGGCCATCGTCATCGACGTGCGCAACAACAACGGCGGCAACATCGACAGCTGGGTGTTGACGCAGCTGCTGCGCCGCGCCTGGGCGTGGTGGCAACCGCGTTCACCCGAGGGCGCCGAGCCCCACCCCAACATGCAGCAGTCCTACCGCGGCCACATCGCGGTGCTGATCGACGCCGACACCTATTCCGACGGCGAAACCTTCGCCGAGGGCATCAAGCGTCTGCAGCTGGGCACGCTGGTGGGCCGGCGCACGGCGGGCGCGGGTGTCTGGCTGAGCGATGGCAACCGCCTGCTCGACCGCGGCATCGCGCGTGCCGCCGAAACCGGGCAGTTCGCGCTGGACGGCAGCTGGCTCATCGAAGGCCGCGGCGTCACGCCCGACATCGACGTCGACAATCTGCCGCGCGACACCCACGCCGGCGGCGACGCGCAGCTGGACGCGGCCGTGAACCACCTGCTGCGCAAGCTGACCGAGCAGCCGCTGGCGCGGCCGGTGCCGCCACCGCCGGCGCGGCCGCAGTTCCGTCCATGAAGTGCCGTCCACGAATTTCCGTCCATGCACCACCACCATGACCCAGAAAGCCACCCATGCTGTTGAGTGAAGACCACCTGGCCGTTCAAGACGCGGTGCGCAATTTCGTGCAGGCCGAAGTGGCCCCGCACGCCGCCAGCTGGGACAAGACGCACAGCTTTCCAGCGGCGGCACTGAAGGGCCTGGCCGGCCTGGGCTGCTACGGCGTGGCGGTGCCCGCCGAATGGGACGGTGCCGGCCTCGATTACCTGGCGCTGGCGCTCATCCTGGAAGAAATTGCTGCCGGCGACGGTGCCACCAGCACCGTGGTCAGCGTCAACAACTGCCCCGTCTGCAGCATCTTGATGGCCTATGGCAATGCCGATCAGAAAGAACGCTTCCTGAAGCCGCTGGCCGCCGGCAGCATGCTGGGCGCCTTCTGTTTGACCGAGCCGCATGTGGGCAGCGAGGCCGGCGGCCTGAAGACCACGGCGGTGAAGGACGGTGACCACTACCTCATCAATGGCGTGAAGCAGTTCATCACCAGCGGCAAGAACGGCGACGTCGCCATCGTGATGGCCGTCACCGACAAGGCTGCCGGCAAGAAGGGCATCAGCGCTTTTCTCGTGCCCACGAAGACGCCGGGCTACACCGTGGCGCGCATCGAGGACAAGCTGGGGCAGCATGCCAGCGACACGGCGCAGATCAACTTCGAGAACTGCCGCGTGCCGGCCGAGAACCTGCTGGGCGATGAAGGCATGGGGCTGAAGATCGCGCTCAGCGGCCTGGAAGGCGGACGCATCGGCATTGCCGGCCAGGCAGTCGGCATGGCGCGTGCGGCCTTCGAAGCGGCACTGCGCTACAGCAAGGAACGCACGAGCTTCGGACAGCCCATCTTCCAGCACCAGGCGGTGCAGTTCAAGCTGGCCGACATGGCCACGCAGATCGAGGTCGCGCGGCAGATGCTCTGGCATGCCGCCGCGCTGAAGGACGCTGGCCGCCCCTGCCTGAAGGAAGCCGCGATGGCCAAGCTCTTTGCCAGCGAGATGGCAGAACGTGTGTGCAGCGACGCGATTCAGGTCTTCGGCGGCTACGGCTATGTCAGCGACTTCCCGGTGGAGCGCATCTACCGCGACGTGCGCGTGTGCCAGATCTACGAGGGCACGTCAGAAGTGCAGAAGATCCTGATCGGCAGGGCGTTGGCCTGAGTGTGTTGCCTTGAGAGTGCCGCCCGCTGAACGCCGGCCGCTGAACGCCAACCACTGACAGGTTGCGGCAGCTACATTCGCCCCCGATGACCGAAGACGAAGCCCGCCAGGTGCTGTTGCTGCAGGCCGTGGAAAGCACGACGGCGGTGGCGCCTGCGTCCGGGCGTGCCGATGCTGCGCTGTGGGCCACCGAAGACCGCCAGTGGGCCACCCGCCAGGCCGTGGCCACGGTGGGCGAAGAAGCCAGCCCCGAGCGCTTCGTCGTGGCCCGCGCGGTCATCGCGCTGCAGCGCCTGCTGCCGCGAGACAGCGCCGCGAAGCGCTGGCTGGCGCGCCGCGGCTGGCACCCGGCGTGGGTCATGCTGGCGGTGCTGCTGGGGCTGGGCGCGGGCGTTCTGGCCGACCAGCTGGGCGCCCCGCAGCGCGTCAACCTGCTGGCCCCCGCCGTGTGGGCGGTGGTGTTCTGGAACCTGCTGGTGTATGTCGTCATGCTGTTGCCGCTGCCCAGCGGCGGTGTGCGCGGCTGGCTGGCCGCGTGGGGCCTGCGCGGGCCTGCGGGCGGTGGCGCGACCGGGGTTGCCGGGGTCCTGTGGGCCGAGCATGCAGCACCCTTGATGCTGCACCGCGCCGCGCTGGTGCTGCACAGCGCTGCCGCAGCGCTGGCGCTGGGCCTGGTGGCGGGCCTGTATCTGCGGGGCCTGGTGCTGGACTACCGCGCCGGCTGGCAAAGCACCTTTCTCGATGCCACCGCCGTGCAGCAGGTCCTCGTCTGGCTGCTGGCGCCGGCCAGTGCGCTGACGGGCATTGCCGTGCCCGACGTCGCGCCGCTGCGCCTGGGCCCGGGCGCCGATGCCACGGCCACGGCCGCGCCTTGGATCCATCTGTACGCCGCCACGCTGGCGTGGGCCGTCATCGTGCCGCGCTGCCTGCTGGCGGCGTGGGCTGCCAGCCGCGCTGCGGCCCAGGCGCGCCGCTTTCCGCTGCCGCTGGACACGCCGTATTTCGAGGGCCTGCATCCGCTGATGCGCCCGGGCAAACCGCGCGTGCTGCGGCTGCTCTGGGCAGCGCCGGCCGAGGTGGTGCCGCCGGCGCTTTTCGGTCAACCGCTTAGCCGCTGGACCGACGGCGGTGAAGCCGTGGCCGGCGCTGCCCTGACGGTGCTGCGCAGCGAGCAGAACGACGAACTGCAATTGCTGCCGGTGCCGGCCGGCCTGGGCGATGGCCTGGCTGTCACCGCCCGGCCCACCGCTCCGGCGCCCTGGTGGGCGCCTTCGTGGTCGCCTTGGCGCCCTGGCCCGGCCGACCCGCTGCCGGCGCTGCGTGAACAAGTGGCTGCGGTGTTGCTGGTCACGACACCCGGCGCCCCCCGCCCCGCCTGGCTGGCGCGCCTGGGCCGCCCCGTGGTGCTGTTGGTGGACGGGCCGCTGCCCGCAGACACGCTGGCCGACGCCGCTGCCGCCACCGTGGGCCTGCACCAGCGCGCCGATGGCTGGCTGCCCGAAGGCCGGCTGCTGCAGGCCCTGGCCGCCGTGCTGGACGACGACCCGCGCCTGCGCCGCCTGGCCGATGCATGGACCGAGCGCCAGGCGCTGCGCTTCGACGCCGTGGTGGCCGAACTGGCGCGCACGCTGTCCGAGGTGGCCTGCACGCACGAGCCCGTGGCAGAAGACGGTGCGCTGTTGTCGCGCCGTGGCGAAGCCGATGCCGCGCGCGAAAAGCTGGTGCAAGCCCTGGAAGCCGCGCTGCTGGCGCATGCCGAACGGCTGCACGTGCTGTTGGGCGGCAGCGTCGAAAGCCTTGCGCTTGCCGTGACGGCGTCAAGCGGATCAGGCACAGCAGGCATGTCAACCGGATCAGGCGCATCGGGCTTCATGGCGCTCTCGGGCAGCGAACGCGCCGCCTTGCGTTCGCGCGTGGGCGAGGGTCGCGTGGCGCTGATGGGCGGCGTGCTCAGCGGCGCGCTGGTCGGGCTGAAGGCCGACCTGCTGAGCGGCGGCCTGACGATGGGTGCCGGCGCCGTGGCAGGCGCTGTGGTCGGCGGCCTGGCCTCTGCCGGTGCGGCGCGGGGACTGAACCTGGTGCGTGGCACCGACCGCAGTTTCGTCGCCTGGGACGAAGCCGCTTTGGCGCTCATCACCGAAACCTTGCTGCAACGCGCGCTCGTGGCCGCACACGGCCTCGCGCCCGAGGCTGCGGCGCAGCGCCTGGCGCCGGCCCTGGCGGCGCGGCAAGCGGCTCTGGCCGCGCTGTGGCGTGCACGCCGGCGCCAGTTCAACAACGCCGGCGAAGCTTCGGCGCTGGCCCCCACGTTGCAGGCCCCGCTGGCCGACACCCTGGTGCAGGCCCTGGGCGGCCGGGGCCGGGCCTAGACTCCACGGCATGAAAATTCTGATCCTGGGTGCGGGCCGCGTGGGTGAAAGCGTGGCCGAGAGTCTGGTCAGCGAGCGCAACGACATCACCGTCATCGACACCGACCCGGTGCGCCTGCGCAGCCTGCAAGACCGCCTGGACATGCGCGGCGTGGTCGGCAACGGCATCCAGCCCAGCGTGCTGAAGGAAGCCGGCGCGGAAGACACCGACATGCTCATCGCCTGCGCGCCGGCGGACGAAACCAACCTGGTGGCCTGCAAGGTGGCCAAGGACCTGTTCAACGTGCCGACCACCATTGCACGCGTGCGCAGCCCCGAGTTCCAGGACGACAGCCCGATGCTGGGCAAGACGGGTTTCGCGGTCGACAAGGTCATCTGCCCCGAGCAGAGCGTCACGGCCTACATCCGCAAGCTGATCGAGTACCCGGAGGCCTTGCAGGTGCTGGAATTTGCGCATGGCCTGGTCAGCTTGATCGCGGTGCGCGCCTTGTCGGGCGGGCCGTTGGTGCGCCACCGGCTGGCCGAGATTCCGCAGTTGGTCCCAGGCACCCCGATGCGCATCATGGCCATCTACCGGCAGGACATGGTGCTGCCGCACCTGGACGGCATGACGCAGATCGACCCTGGCGACGAGGTCTTCGTGCTCGCCGCCACCGAGCACATCCGCACCGTGCTGGACGCCCTGAGCACGCGCAGCCAGCCGGTGAAGCGCCTGATGGTGGCCGGCGGCGGCAAGGTGGGCCTGCGCTTGGCGCGCGAGATTCACCGCGACTACCAGATCAAGATCATCGAGCCGCTGAAGCCGCGCTGCGAGTACCTGGCCACCGAGTTGCCGAACGACGTGCTGGTGCTGCACGGCGACAGCACCGACGAAGACCTGCTGGGCGACG
>JBBSCV010000139.1:0-9680 GCA_038249925.1 Burkholderiales bacterium | reverse complement strand
CGCCATGCCTGAGCTGCCGCGCTGTTTTGCCCTTGTGCCCTGCGCAGGCGTGGGCCAGCGCGCGGGCATCGGCGGCCCCAAGCAGTACGCGGCGCTGGCCGGGCGCACGGTGGTGGCGCACACGCTCGCTGCGCTGGCTGAGGTGCAGCGCATCAGCCACACCCTGGTCGTTCTGTCGCCTGACGATGCCGTCTTCGAGCAGCACGCGCCAGCCTTTGCCGGCTGGGTGGCCCGCACTGGCGGCGCCACGCGAGCCGACAGCGTGGCCGCCGGCCTGCGGGCCTTGCGCGCACGCGATGCGCAAGACGAAGACTGGGTGCTGGTGCACGACGCCGCGCGCTGTCTGCTGCAGGCCGTGTGGGTGAACCGCCTCATCGATGCCTGTCTGGATGACGCCGTGGGCGGCCTGCTGGCGCTGCCGCTGGCCGACACGTTGAAGGCCGGCACAACAGCAGACCGAGTGGCCACCACACTCGACCGCAGCGCCAAGTGGCTGGCGCAGACGCCGCAGATGTTCCGTCTGGGACTGCTGCAGCGCGCGCTGCACGAAGGCGCAGCCGCCGGCGTGAACATCACCGACGAAGCCAGCGCCATCGAGGCTTTGGGCCTGGCGCCCCGGCTCGTGCCCGGCGACCTGGAGAACTTCAAGCTCACCTGGCCGGCCGACTTTGCGCTGGCCGAACGCCTGCTGCGCAGCCGGCCGTAACCGAAGACGGACACAGATGAATCTGTTGAACTTGCGCATTGGCGAAGGCTGGGACACCCACCAGCTCGTCACCGGCCGCGCGCTGGTGCTGGGCGGCGTCACCATCCCTCACAGCCACGGCCTGCTCGGCCATTCGGACGCCGACGCATTGCTGCACGCCATCACCGACGCGCTGCTGGGCGCGGCAGCGCTGGGCGATATCGGACATCACTTTCCCGACACCGCCGCCGAGTTCCGTGGTGCCGATTCCGTCGTGCTGCTGACCGAGGCAGCGCGCCGTGTGCGCGATGCGGGCTTCCAGCTCATCAACATCGACAGCACCATCGTCGCCCAGGCGCCGAAGATGGCGCCGCACATTCCGGCCATGCGCGAAAGCATCGCCAAGGCACTGGACTTGCCATTGGACGCCGTGAATGTGAAGGCCAAGACAGCCGAGCACATGGGCCCGGTGGGCGAGGGCCGCGCGATCGAGGCCCGTGCCGTGGCGCTGCTGTTGCGCAGCGACGCCGTGATCGGCTGAAGCCTTCTAGATCGCGCGTTTCAGCCGCAAGTGCGCCACCAGCCCGCCTTCGGGCGCGTTGGCCAGTTCCAGCGTGCCGCCCATGCGCTGCATCGACTTCTCCACGATGGCCAGGCCCAGGCCGGCGCCCGTGGCTGCGGTGCGGGCGGCGTCGCCGCGGAAGAACGGCGTCGTCAGCTGCGAGAGTTTTTCCGGCGCCACGCCCAGGCCGTGGTCGCGCACGCTGATGATGGCCCAAGGCCCGGTCTTCACATAGCTCACCGAAACCTCGGCCAAGCCCGTGTCGGTGCTGCGGCCGTAGCGGCGGGCGTTCTCGAAGAGGTTGAGAAACACGCGCGCAAGCTCGGTTTCGTCGGCCATCACCTGCAAGTCGATGGCCACGCGCGAGGTGATGCATATCTGTGTCGGGTCGCGGAAACGCGAAGCTTCGCGGTCGATCAGCTGCGACACCAGCACCGCGCGCAACTGCGAATCGCCCGGGCGAGCGTAGTCCATGAACTTGTCGATGATGGCGTCGAGCTGGTCGATGTCCATCGCCATGTTCTGCTTGGCCTCTTCGTCCTCGACGCTCATCTCGGTTTCCAGCCGCAGCCGCGCCAGCGGCGTGCGCAGGTCATGGCTGATGCCGGCCAGCATCACCGCGCGGTCTTCCTCCACGCGCGCCAACTCGCGCGCCATGCGGTTGAAACCCATGTTGACCTCGCGAATTTCGCTGGTGAGCGTGTTTTCGTCCAGGCGTGAATCGAGGTCGCCTTCGCGGATGCGGCTGGCCGCGAAGCTCAGCTGCTTCAGCGGCCGGTTGATCAGGCTGGCGATGGCGACTGAGCCCACCAGCGTGGCCAGCAGTGCGATGCCCGTCCACGTGAGCAGCGTCTCGCGGTTGACGCTGGAAATGTGTTCTGGGCCGGCCTGCAGCCAGAAGCGGTCGCGTTCGCGGTCGCGGTCGATCGAGAAGCCCACCCACAGCCCGGGCACGCCGTTGACCCTGCGCGCCACCACCGCGTCTTCGCCCAGGGCGCTGCGCAGTTCCTGGCCCACCAGGCGCGAGAAGCGGTCGGTCTCGAAGGTTTCCCAGGTGTCGGCCGGTTCGCGTGGCGATACGCGAGCGCCACCCTGTGCTGCCAGGCTCTTCATCAGCGCCACGCGGCTGATGCCGTCGCTGGTTTTCAGCGCCGCACGCGCCAGGTTCACAAGCCCTGCGGTCTGCTGGGCCGCCTGCACCGCACGGGGCTCGAGTTCCAGCGCGCGCAGCGTCTGCAACCACGCGAACACGCCCCCCGCCAGCAGCAAGGCCAGCAGGAAGAAGGTGCGCCAGAAAAGGCTCAGGCCTAAAGGTTTGCGGCGGGCCACCGGGTGCGCGGCTTCAGTGCGGCAGAACGGCTATCGACGGAGGCATCAATTCGCACCGTCCGGCACGAAGACATAACCCACCCCCCACACCGTCTGGATGTAGCGCGGCTGCGCGGGGTCGGGTTCCAGCATCTTGCGCAGGCGGCTGATCTGCACGTCCAGGCTGCGGTCGAAGGGTTCGAACTCGCGCCCGCGTGCCAGCTGCGCCAGCTTGTCGCGCGAAAGCGGCTGGCGCGGGTGGCGAACCAGCGCCTTGAGCATGCTGAATTCCCCGGTGGTCAGCGCGATCTGCTCGCCGTTCTTGCTCAGCCGGCGCAGGCTGAGATCGAACTCGAAAGGCCCGAAGTTCACCACCTGCGCTTCCTTGCTGGGTGCGCCGGGTGCCTCGGGCGCGGGGCGGCGGCGCAGCACGGCGTGGATGCGTGCCAGCAACTCGCGCGGGTTGAAGGGCTTGGGCAGGTAGTCGTCGGCGCCAACCTCCAGACCGACGATGCGGTCGACGTCTTCCACCTTCGCCGTGAGCATGATGATGGGCGTCAGGTCGTTGGCCGCGCGCAGGCGGCGGCAGATGGACAGGCCGTCTTCACCGGGCAGCATCAGATCGAGCACGATGAGATCGACGGTCTCGCGCGTCAGCACCCGGTTCAAGGCCTTGGCGTCTTCGGCCAGCAGCACGTCGAAGCCTTCCTGCGCCAGGTAGCGGCGCAGCAGGTCGCGGATGCGCGCATCGTCATCGACGACGACGATGCGGTCGGGTCTCGCGTTGGCGGGAGGTGTCATGGCGGTCTCCGAAATTTGTAACAGCCGCATTGTGGGCCGCTGTGGGGTCGGACTAGGGGGAACCCTGACTATCTGTTACAAGTCTTTCGGCTGACTGGCCGCTGCAACGCTGTCAACGGCTTGTGCCCCGCACACGATGTGGGGTGGGTGGCCCCGTGGGCCGTATCGTGACTTGCGTTCAAAGGAAACCATGAAGAACCTTCCGTCAGACCCCGGCCGAATCGGCACCAGCCGAACCGGCACCCGCACTGTCGTTGGCTCGGCCCTCTTGCTGTTGACCCTGGCCGCTGCGGCCGACACCCCGGCACCGCCGCAGAACGTCATCAGCCTGGCCGCCACGGCGACCCTGGACGTGCCGCAAGACTGGCTGACGGTGGTGTTCAGCACCACGCGCGAAGGCGCTGATGCCGGCGTGGTGCAAGCTCAGTTGAAGCAGTTGCTCGACGCAGCCCTTGTAGAAGCACGCAAGGCCGCCAAACCAGGCCTGGTGGAAGTGCGCACCGGCGGCTTCAGCCTGCAGCCGCGATATGCGCCCAAGGGCGGCATCGCGGCCTGGCAGGGCAGCACAGAGCTGATCGTGGAAGGCCGCGACACCCAGGCCATCGCGCAGCTCACCAGCCGCGTACCCGGCCTGACGATCGCGCGCGTCGGTTTTTCTCTCTCGCGTGAGGCGCGCCAGAAGGTCGAGGGTGACGTCACGGCCCAGGCCATTGAGCAGTTTCGCGCCCGGGCGATGACGGTGAGCCGCCAATTCGGCTTCACCGGCTACACGGTGCGTGAGGTGAATGTCGGCACCGACAACCCTGGCGGCCAGGTGCCGATGATGCGTATGCAGGCCGCACGCGCGATGAGCGATGAAATGGCACTGCCGGTGGAAGCCGGCAAGACCAGCGTGAATGCCACCGTCAGCGGCAGCGTGCAGATGTTGAAGTAGCGGTGGCTTAGGCGGCGCCAGGACGCTACTGCGCTATTGCGCCGTCCAGCCGCCGTCTACCGCCCAGGCCTGGCCGCGCACGTTCCGCGCAGCCGGGCCGCACAAGAACAGCGTCAGCGCTGCCAGCTCTTCCGGCGTGGTGAACTGCAGCGAAGGCTGCTTTTCGGCCAGCAGGCGGCGCTTGGCTTCTTCTTTGTCGACCCCTTCGGCCGCCGCGCGCGCATCCACCTGCTTCTGCACCAGCGGCGTCAGCACCCAGCCCGGGCAGATGGCGTTGACGGTGATGCCGGTGGTGGCCGTTTCCAGTGCCGTGGCCTTGGTCAGGCCCACGAGGCCGTGCTTGGCCGCGATGTAGGCGCTTTTGTTGACTGACGCCACCACGCCGTGAACCGAGGCCATGTTGACGATGCGGCCCCAGTTGCGCGCGCGCATGCCGGGCAGGGCGGCACGCATGCTGTGGAAGGCGGAACTGAGGTTGATGGCGATGATGGCGTCCCAGCGCTCCACGGGAAATTCTTCCACGCTCGCTACATGCTGGATGCCGGCGTTGTTCACGAGGATGTCGCAACTGCCCAGTTGAGCCTCGCAGGCCTGCACCATGGCGGCAATCTGCTCGGGCTTGCTCATGTCGGCGCCGTTGAAGACGGCCTCAGGGTCGTGCGCGCGAACCTGGGCCAGCGCGCCTTCGACGTCGCCGAAGCCATTGATCATCAAGCGCGCGCCGTGTTGTGCCAGCGCGATGGCGATGCCCAGCCCGATGCCGCTGGTGGAGCCGGTGACGAGGGCGGTTTTTCCTTGAAGGGTGGACATGATGTTTCGCGCTGGTTGATACGATGACTTCATTATCCGACCGCGTTTGAGAGCAAGACGAAATGAGAGCGAGATGAACAACCCGCGCCTGTCCCATGTCTCCTGCCTCGGTGCCCGCGGCCTGCACCGCATGGCCTGCTGGGAATGGGGCGCTGCCGACAACCCGCGTGTCGTGGTGTGCGTGCACGGCCTGTCGCGCCAGGGGCGCGATTTCGACACCCTCGCTCGCGACCTCAGTGCCGATTGCCGCGTTGTCTGCCCCGACGTGGTGGGCCGTGGCCAGAGCGACTGGCTCATCGACCCCATGGGCTACGGCATTGCGCAGTACGTCGCCGACATGGTGACGCTGGTGGCGCGGCTGAACGTGGCGCAGGTCGACTGGGTGGGCACCTCGATGGGCGGGCTCATCGGCATGATGCTGGCTTCGCTGCCGAACACGCCGGTGCGCCGCCTCGTGTTGAACGACGTGGGCCCGGTCATTCAGCCGGTGGCCTTGAAGCGCATCGGCACCTACCTGGGTGTGCCGGCGCACTGGGCAACGGAGGAAGAAGCGGCCGATGCGCTCTGGGCCATTTCACAGGGTTTCGGCCCGCACACGCGCGAAGAGTGGCTGGCGCTGACGCGCCCGCAGCTGAAAGCCGACGGCGCTGGCTTCAAGCCGCATTACGACCCCGCGATTGCCGTGCCCGTGCGCGCCATGACCGCAGAGATGGCCGCCGCTGGCGAAGTCGCGCTGTGGGCTGCCTACGACCGCATCACCGCGCCGACGCTGCTGCTGCGCGGCGCGCAGAGCGACCTGCTGTCGGCTGACACCGCATTGGCCATGACACAGCGCGGCCCGCGCGCCTTGCTGCACGACTTGCCGGGTGTCGGCCATGCGCCGACACTGGTGGCGGCCGACCAGCGTGCGGCGGTGCGCGAGTTCCTGCTCGGCAGATGAAAACCGGTGCCGCCGCCACAGCAGCCGAAGCAGCCGGCGGCCGAGCGGCCATCGTGCATCTGGCCAGTGCTGAAACGGACGCGGCCAACAGTGCCGTGGCGGGCGCAGCCGAAGTGGATCCCGTGCAGCGCGCGCGTGCGTTCGCCGAGCCGCTGCTGGCTGGACAGATGCTGGACACGGGCGAAGACGTGCTGGCCCATGCCGACGGCACGGCCGCGGTGCTGCGCCACATCGGCGGCGCGCCTTCGCTGTGTGCGGCGGCCTATCTCGTCTACGCCGGCGACTATTTGCAGCGCCCCGAGGAAGTGGTGCAGAAGGCCTTCGGCGAAAGCTATGCGAGCCTGGTGACGCTGACGCGCAAGCTGGTGCATATCCAGCGTGCGGCGCGTGCGGCGGTGCCGCTGGAGGGCCAGCGCGGCTTGCAGGTGGAACGCGTGCGCAAGATGCTGCTGGCTTTCAGCCGCGACTTGCGTGTGGTGCTGCTGCGCTTGGCCTCGCGGCTGCAGACACTGCGCTGGTTCGCAGCCGAGCGCCTGCCTTGCCCGGAAGACCTGGCCACTGAAACGCAGCAGGTGTTTGCGCCGCTGGCCAACCGCCTGGGCATCTGGCAGATCAAGTGGGAACTGGAGGATCTTTCCTTCCGTTTTCTGCAGCCGGGCGAGTACCAGCGCATGGCCAGCCTGGTGGACGAGAAGCGCGGCGAACGCGAGCAGCGTGTGGCCGCTGCGCGTGAACAACTGACCGCACTGTTGCAGCGCGCCGGCGTCTCGGCGGATGTGCAGGGCAGGCCCAAACATCTGTACAGCATCTGGAAGAAGATGGGCGGCAAGGGCCTGGCGTTCGAGCGCGTCTTCGACACCCGCGCTTTGCGTGTGGTGGTGGACGATGAAGCCGCCTGCTACATGGCACTGGCCCGCGTGCATGAAGCCTGGCAGCCGGTGGACGGCGAGTTCGACGACTACATCGCGCGCCCCAAACCCAACGGCTACCAGAGTCTGCACACCGTGGTGCTGGGCGCCGACGGCCGGCCGCTGGAGGTGCAGATTCGCACCCGTGCCATGCACGAGCATGCAGAGCACGGCGTGGCAGCGCACTGGATGTACAAGGAGGCAGGCGTCAAGGGCTACGCCGGCGTCAGCGGCTTGCGCGCCGGTGGCAGCGCTGCGGCGGCCGGCGGTTCTGAAGACCGCGTGGCCGAAGCGCGCAAGGCTGTCTTGCGCGAACTGCTGGCCTGGGAACGTGACTTCGCCAGCCGTGGCGAGGCTCATGACGGCGCGCAGGGCTCGTCGCAGAGGCCGCACGAACAGGCCGTCGACAGCGAACGCATCTACGTCTTCACGCCACAGGCCACCATCATCGACCTGCCCGCTGGCGGCACGCCGGTGGACTTTGCCTATGCACTGCACACCGACCTGGGCCACCGCTGCCGCGGCGCCAGGGTGGACGGAGCGATGGTGCCGCTGAACACGCCGCTGCAATCGGGCCAGACGGTGGAGGTCGTGACCACCAAGGACGGCGGGCCCTCACTCGATTGGCTGAACACCGAATTGCACTACCTGGCGAGCCCGCGCGCCAAGGCCAAGGTGCGTGCCTGGTTCAACGCCGAGCAGATGGCCCACACCATCGCGCGCGGCCGCGAGGCGGTGGAAAAGCTGCTGCAGCGCACCGGCAGCACGGCAACGGAACGCCAGGCCCTGGCCGAGCGGCTGGGCTTCAAGAGCCCCGAAGCACTGTTCGAGGTGGTGGGCAAGGACGAGTACTCGTTGCGCAACATCGAGAACTTGCTCAAGCCGGCCGAGCCGGCGCCCGAAGACGACAAGGTGGTGCTGCACCGCTCGCGCGCGGAAGACGGCGGTAGCCGGGGCGGCGTGCTGGTGGTGGGCATGGATTCGCTGCTGACAACGCTGGGCAAATGCTGCAGGCCCGCGCCGCCCGACACCATCTGCGGCTTCGTCACACGCGGCCGCGGCGTGGCGGTGCACCGCGCCGATTGCAGCAACTTGCGCCAGATGGCGCAAAGCTCGCCAGGGCGCGTCATCGAGGTGGCCTGGGGCCGGCCGGGCGGCGACAGGGCGCCGGTCTACCCGATGGATGTCTTCGTCGAAGCCGCCGACCGCAACGGCTTGCTGCGCGACATCAGCGAGGTCTTTGCGAAAGAGAAGATCAACGTCACCGGCGTGCACTCGCAAAGCGCCAAAGACGGCACCACAGCCTGGATGACCTTCACGGTGGAGGCCGGCGACACGGCGCGACTGGGCCCGGTTCTGGCCAATATCGGCCGCGTGCGGGGTGTGCGGCACGCCCGGCGGCGCTGAGCGCAGGACACGTCAGCCCGACACAGCTTCCCGCCGTGTCCCGCCCGACGCCGTCGCCCACTTCCCCGCATGCGCACCGGCGCCTGGTGTATATTTCCGAGTTGCCCCAGGCGCGTAGCTCAGCTGGTTAGAGCACCACCTTGACATGGTGGGGGTCGATGGTTCGAGTCCATTCGCGCCTACCAAATTCGGTAGGGAAATCAAGCACTTGGCGGAAACGCCAGGTGCTTTTTTCTTGGCGGTACGAAAAAAGTACGAAAAAGTGGATGTCGCTTCGACTCCAAGCGCTGCGCCTTGGGCGCGGCGAGTAGTTGCCGGGGCTCGCCTTTGACGCCGTCTGAACCAGAGGCGACGGCATGGCCCGGGCCGACGACGGTTCCGTGCCCTCGGTCCAGATCAGGACTGTCCCGAACCCGAACCACTGCATCGGGCATGTTGGCGTCAACTTGTCTGGACCGACGCCGGCCGGCCGTTGAGGGCACAGGCGGCCAGCTGCTGACGCTCGCCAGAGCCAAGCGAGTACCTGCTTGAGACTGGGCGCGGTCGCTCATGTTCAAGTATCGAACGTCGGCAGCGGCCGAAACCTGACTTTGATCATCGGTTGCCGCGAACGTCAGCTTCACTCTAAAGCTGACGCTGCCTTGGCGCGCAACTGGTTGCGCTTTGAACAGCCAGCGGCGTTGCCTAGCCAGCGACTGCTCCTGCACGCAGCGAACCATCCCTTTCGACCCTTCTGCGACAGTGGACTAACCCGCTATCGCGGTAGGCGTTTCGGCGCCAGTGTGGTGTTTCGTCATGGCGCTGATTCTGCGAAGTTGTTGATCGAGGCAATCCGCCTCGTTCATCAACGGAGCTGCACCCACGGACACGACCACCCACACAGGCACGCCGCTGCGGCGGCGCATGACCGAAGACATGCGCATGCGCAAGCTGGAGGACAAGACCCAGCAGGCCTACATCCGCGCCGTTCGCAAGTTGATCGTCTTCCTCAAGCGCTCGCCCGACACGGCTACCGGGCTGAGGTTCTTCTTCCATATCACGCTGGGCCGTGTCGAGTTGATGGCCAGGATGCAGCCTGCGAAGCTGCCGCGCACGGTGCCCGTGGTTCTGAGCATGCAGGAGGCCGCTGCACTGATCGCCGCGGCGCGCAATGTCAAGCATCAGGCCGCGCTGTCGGTGGCCTGCGGCGCCGGCCTGCGCGCCAACGAGGTCTGCCGGCTCAAGATCGGCGACGTCGACAGCCAACGCATGGCGCTTCGTGTCGAGCAGGGCAAGGGTGCCAAGGACCGCTACGCCATGCTCAGTCCCGTGGTGCTGCAGCGCCT
>JBBSCV010000138.1:0-9736 GCA_038249925.1 Burkholderiales bacterium | reverse complement strand
TGGCCGGCGTGAACCGCTGGAACAAGGTGCTGGAAAAGGCCGGCATCCCGACGCGCCTGAGCGCGCCGCACAAGGCCTTCCACCGCAACATCGGTGCGCTGAAGGGCGTGAAGGTGTCGCCCGACGGGCGTGTGGTGAGCGAGGCCGAATGGAACGCCAATGTGGACCGCTGGCTGCCCAGCAGCAGCGACCGCGCGTTCGTGGCCAGCCTGATGGGCCGCGTGGTGGAGCCGGGCAAGTTCGCGAACTGGATCGCGCCGCCCGTGATGGGCATCAACCGCCAGCCCGTGGATTTCGAGTACGTCAGGTTCGCTTAACCTCACGCCCCGAGCGGCAACGACGAGGGGGCCTGCGGGCCCCCTTCGCACAAGGAGACAGCCGATGGACATGACCGACAGCGCGGTGGTCAAGCAGCACCTGATCGACCCCGAGATCTGCATCCGCTGCAACACCTGCGAAACGATGTGCCCGGTGGGCGCCATCACGCACGACAGCAACAACTACGTCGTCGACGCCAGCATCTGCAACTGGTGCAACGCGTGCATCTCGCCCTGCCCCACCGGCAGCATCGACAACTACCGCAGCATGCCGCGCGTGCGGGTGTACAGCGTGGAAGAACAGCTTGGCTGGGACGAACTGCCGGCTGAGTTGCCAAGTGAACAGCTGCTGGCCGAGATGGGCAGCGGCGACGCAGCGGTGCTGGTGCCCGAACCGATGGCCGCACCCGTGGCCCCGCCAACATTTAGCGATGCCTTCAACAGCGGCGCCTACGGCAGCACGCTGCCACCCTGGTCGGCCGCGCACCCATACACCAACCTCTACGGCCCCAACGCTCGCAACCCCGCCGCAGAAAAGTTCATCACCGCCACCGTGGCCGGCAACGTGCGCGTGACGCAGGTGGGCACCGACTACGACACCCACCACATCGTGATCGACTTCGGCCAGACACCGTTCCCGCTGCTGGAAGGCCAGAGCATCGCCGTCATCCCGCCGGGCACCGATGCGAACGGCAAGCCGCACCACCCGCGCCAATACAGCATCGCCAGCCCGCGCAACGGTGAACGCCCTGGCTACAACAACGCGAGTCTCACCGTGAAGCGTGTGCTGGAAGACCACCACGGCCAGCCCGTGCGCGGCGTGGCCAGCAACTACCTGTGCAACCTGCAGGTGGGCGACCCGGTGCAGGTCATCGGCCCTTTCGGCAGCAGCTTCCTGATGCCCAACCACCCGAAGAGCCACATCGTGATGATCTGCACCGGAACCGGCAGCGCACCGATGCGGGCGATGACGGAATGGCGCCGCCGCCTGCGTGCCAGCGGGAAGTTCGAGGGCGGCAAGCTGCTGCTGTTCTTCGGCGCGCGCACACAGGAAGAACTGCCCTACTTCGGCCCGCTGCAAGGCCTGCCCAAGGACTTCATCGATTGCAACTTCGCCTACAGCCGCACACCCGGCGCGCCCAAGCGCTATGTGCAGGACTTGATGCGCGAACGTGCCGCCGATCTGGCGCCGCTGCTGAGCGACCCCAACGCCTGCTTCTTCGTCTGCGGCCTGAAGGCCATGGAGGAAGGCGTGGTGCTGGCTTTGCGCAGCGTGGCCGAGCAAGCGGGCATGGATTGGGAAACAGTGGCCACCGCGTTGAAACGCGACGCGCGGCTGCACCTGGAAACCTACTGATGGACACGGCGCAGCATACCGGCCTGACGAACAGATTGAGTGGTGCGCCCGTATGCGTGGTGGGCGCCGGCATCATGGGCGCTGGCATCGCGCAGGTGGCTGCACTTGCCGGGCACGCGGTTCGCCTCTTCGACATGCGCGAAGGCGCGGCTGCAGCCGCCAAGACCAGGATGGCCGCCGCGCTGGAAAGTCTGGTCGCCAAGGGCCGCATGGGCGCCGCAGACGTGAAGGCGCTGCTGGCACGCATCACTCCCATCAGCACCTTGGATGAGGCTGCCGGCGTGGCGCTGGTGGTGGAAGCCATCGTCGAGAACCTGGAGGCCAAGCGCGCGCTCTTCCAGCAGTTGGAAGGCATCGTCGGCGCCGAGGCCGTGCTGGCCACCAACACCAGCAGCATCAGCGTCACGGCCATCGCCAGTGGAATGCAGCACCCGGGCCGGCTGGTGGGCATGCACTTCTTCAACCCCGTGCCGCTGATGAAGCTGGTGGAGGTGGTGGCCGGCCTGCAGACCGACGCCTCTGTGGCCGCAGCCATCTTCGAGCTGAGTAGCGCCTGGGGCAAGACGCCGGTGCACGCCAAGAGCACACCGGGCTTCATCGTCAACCGCATTGCGCGGCCCTACTACGCCGAGGCACTGGCGCTGCTGCTGGAGCAGGCCGCCACGCCGGCCGTCATCGACGCCTGCCTGCGTGGCGCCGGCTTCCGCATGGGGCCCTGTGAACTGATCGACCTCATCGGCCACGACACCAACTTGGCGGTGACGAAATCGGTCTTCGAGGCGAACTTCTTTGACAAGCGCTACATGCCCAGCCTGGTGCAGGCCGAGATGGTGGCCGGCGGCTTGCTGGGCCGCAAGAGCGGGCGCGGTTTCTATGCCTACCGCGATGGCAAGCACGAAGGCGCGGCGCTGCCGGTGACCATGCATGAGGCGCCCGCCACGGCGCGTGAGGTGACAGTTCATGGTGTGGGCCCGACTGCGGACCACCTTGAGCAAACCGCCACCGCCGCGCTGGCCGCGCAAGGCTGGGGCCCTGCGCGTTTGCGCCATACAGGCTGGACGGGCATGGAAATAGACGGCGCCCGCCTCATGCTGACTGACGGTCGCACCGCCACGGAGTGGGCGGCAGAACTCCGGCGCAACGACGTTGCCGTCTTCGACCGGCCCGTCCAGTTGCCCAGCGCCCCCGGCACCGCGTTGGCCTTCGCCGTGGCTGAAGGCTGCAGCAACGCCTGGCGCGGCCAGTCCGCAGCCTGGCTGGCTGCCCTGGGCTTTGCACCGCTGCCTGTGGCCGACACGCCCGGCCTGGTGGTGGCGCGCACGGTGGCCATGCTCATCAACGAAGGCGCCGATGCCGTGCTGCAAGGCGTGTGCACGACGGAAGGCGCCGATGCCGCGATGAAGCTGGGCGTGAACTACCCCGCCGGGCCTTTCGAGTTCCTGGCGCGCTGGGGCGTCGCGGAAGTGACCGCGTTGATCGATACGCTGGACACACACTACCGCGGCGAGCGTTACCGCGTCAGCCCTTGGCTCCGACGCCGCGCTCTCACCCAAAAGGCAGGATGACCATGACGAACGCTTCGAACCAAGCCTACATCTGCGACGCCCAACGCACGCCTTTCGGCCGCTACGGCGGCGCATTGTCTTCCGTGCGCACCGACGACCTGGCGGCGTTGCCGCTGAAGGCGCTGATGGCGCGCAACCCGAAGGCCGACTGGGCGGCAGTGGCCGACGTGCTGTACGGCTGCGCCAACCAGGCCGGCGAAGACAACCGCAACGTCGCCCGCATGGCCGCGCTGCTGGCCGGCCTGCCCATGGCCGTGCCCGGCGCCACCATCAACCGCCTTTGTGGTTCAGGCCTCGATGCCCTGGGCAGTGCGGCGCGCGCCATCAAGGCAGGTGAAGCGCAGCTGATGATGGCCGGCGGCGTCGAAAGCATGAGCCGTGCGCCTTTCGTGATGCCCAAGGCGACGAGTGCCTTCAGCCGCGACAACGCGGTGTTCGACACCACCATCGGCTGGCGCTTCGTCAACAAGCTGATGAAGGAGCAGTACGGCATCGATTCCATGCCCGAGACGGCCGAAAACGTGGCCGCCGAATGGAAGGTCACGCGCGATGCGCAAGACCGCATGGCGCTCGCCTCGCAGTTGAAGGCTGTCGCGGCACAGCAGGCCGGCTTCTTCGACGCCGAGATCTGCCCCGTCACGCTGCCGCAGAAGAAGGGCGAGCCGGTCGTGGTGTCGAAAGACGAACACCCGCGCGAAACCTCGCTCGAAGCGCTGGCCAGGCTCAAGCCCATCGTCAGGCCCGACGGCTCCGTCACCGCCGGCAACGCCAGCGGCGTGAACGACGGCGCCTGCGCACTGCTGTTGGCCAGTGAAAGCGCGGCTGCGAAACACGACCTCACGCCACGGGCGCGCATCGTGGGCATGGCCACCGCCGGCGTGGCGCCGCGCGTGATGGGCATCGGCCCGGCGCCGGCCACGCGCAAGGTGCTGGCATTGACCGGTCTGAGCCTCGCGCAGATGGACGTCATCGAACTCAACGAAGCCTTCGCCGCCCAAGGCCTGGCGGTGCTGCGTGAACTGGGCCTGCAAGACGACGACCCGCGCGTGAACCCCAACGGCGGCGCGATTGCTCTCGGCCACCCGCTGGGCGCAAGCGGCGCGCGCCTGGCCACCACGGCGGTGAACCAGTTGCACGTCATGAACGGCGGCAGAGGTGGCCGTTACGCGCTGTGCACCATGTGCATCGGCGTGGGCCAGGGCATCGCGGTGGTGCTTGAGCGGGTCTAGGCCTGTCTATGCGTGTCTAGGCTTTCCGGTCACCCGGCCAGCGCCGCAGCAGCAGCGCGTTGCTGACGACGAAGACGCTGCTCAGCGCCATCGCCCCACCCGCGATTACCGGGTTCAGCAACCCGGCCGCGGCCAGCGGAATGCCGATGCTGTTGAAGGCGAAGGCCCAGAACAGGTTCTGGCGGATCTTGGCCGTGGTGCGGCGGCTGATGTGGATGGCCTCGGCCACGCCGCCGGGGTCGCCGCGCATCAGCGTGATGCCGGCCGCGTGCATGGCCACGTCGGTGCCCGAGCCCAGGCCGTTGCTCATCGCCAGGCCCACGTCGGCGGCGGCCAGCGCGGGCGCGTCGTTGATGCCGTCGCCCACCATCGCCACCGGGCCGATGCGCTTGAGTTCATTCACGATGCGCGCCTTGTCGGCCGGCAGCACCTCGGCCCGCACGTCGGCAATGCCCACCGCAGCAGCCACGGCCTGGGCACTGGCGCGTTGGTCGCCGGAGATCAGCACCACCTGCAGGCCCATCGCCTTCAACTGCGCCACCGCCGCCGCCGCGCCGGGCTTGGGCGCATCGGCGAAGGCCAGCCAGCCCAGCAGGCGCGGCGTGCCGTCCATCGCGGCCAGGTAGCTGATGGTGTCGCCCAGCGCCTGGCGCGCGGCCACGGCCTCGGCCACGGCGTCCAGTGGCACGGCACTCTCCTGCATCCAGCGTGCGCTGCCCAGCCGCACGGCCAGGCCGCCGTCTTCTTCGCGATCTTCATCACGCACTTCGCCGGCCACGCCGCGGCCGGGCACGGCGCGCACGCCGCTCATCGTCACCTGCCCTGCGCCTTCGGCCTGCGCCGCCTGCAGCACCGCACGCGCCAGCGGGTGTTCGCTGCCCGCCTGCAGGCCCGCAGCCACCGCCAGCAGCGAAGCGCGGTCGTCATCGGCCGCATCTGCGGCCACCAGACGGGGTTTGCCTTCGGTCAGCGTGCCGGTCTTGTCGAAGGCCACCACGCGCAGGCCGTGCGCGGCTTCCAGCGCCTGCGCGTCCTTGATGAGGATGCCGTGCTGCGCCGCCACGCCCGTGCCGGCCATGATGGCTGCTGGCGTGGCCAGGCCCAGGGCGCAGGGGCAGGCGATGACCAGCACCGCCACCGCGTTGAGCAGCGCCACCGTCCAGTCACCCGCGCCCAGACCCCAACCCAGCAGCGTGGCCAGCGCAATGACCAGCACCACGGGCACGAATACGGCGCTGACCTTGTCCACCAGCCGCTGTATCGGCGCCTTGCCGGCCTGCGCGGCTTCCACCAGCCGCACGATGCGGGACAGCACGGTCTCGGCGCCCACCGCCGTGGTGCGCAGCAGCAGCAGGCCGTTGCCGTTGACGGCACCGCCCGTCACCGCACTGCCGGGGCCACGCGCCACGGGCAGGCTTTCGCCGCTGATCAGCGCTTCATCGAGCTCGCTCTCGCCTTCAAGCACCAGGCCGTCGACCGCCACCCGTTCGCCGGGGCGCACCACCACCAGGTCGCCAGCGCGCACCTGGGCCAGCGGCACGTCGACATCGCCCTCGGGCTTGCGCACGCGTGCGGTGTCGGGCCGCAGCGCTTGCAGCGCGCGTATGGCGGCGGTGGTCTGGCGCCGCGCGCGCGCTTCCAGCCACTTGCCCAGCAGCACGAGCGTGATGACGACGGCCGAGCTTTCGAAGTACAGGTGCGGCATGCCCGTCCAGCCGGCATCGGCCAGCAGCCACAGGCTCAGGCCGAAGGCAGCGCTCGTGCCCAGGGCCACCAGCAGGTCCATGTTGCCGGTGCCAGCGCGCAAAGCGCCCCATCCGGCACGGTAGAAGCGCGCGCCCAGCCAGAACTGCACCGGTGCTGCCAGCAGCAACTGCCACAGCCCGGGAATCATCACGTGCGCGCCAGGGCCCAGGAAAGGCTGGGCCAGCATCGGCAGCACCAGCGGGGCGCTCAACACCGCGGCCAGCGCCACGCGCTGGCCTTCACTGAGGCCGCGCCTGGCTGTGTTCAGTGATGTCTCGGCCGCACCTTCTGCCACGCTTTCGGCGGTTTCGCGCAGCGCGTAGCCGGCATGCTTGACAGCCTGCTGCAGCGCGGTGGCTTCGAAGCCGGGCGCGGTGGCCACGGTCAAACTTTCGGTGGCCAGGTTGACGGCCGCGCTGGCCACGCCCGGCACGGCGAGTGCCACCTTCTCGACGCGGCCCACGCAAGAGGCGCAGCTCATGCCCTCGACGGCGTAGCGATGCTCCTGCAACGCTGGCTGCGCCCCGGTGGCAACAGGCAGGGTGGTGGTGGTGTTCATGTCGCAGGCATCATAGGCAGCTTGAGATGGCACCCGGCTGCCTCTATATCAAGTGCTCGTCAGCGGAGAAGCTCCCATGATCACCTTCCAGATTCCCGCCATGTCCTGCGGCCACTGCGTGCGCAGCATCACCGAAGCCGTGCAGGCCACCGACCCCGCAGCAAAGGTGCAGGCCGACCTGGCCAGCCACAGCGTGCACATCGACAGCAGCACCGCGCCCGACGCCCTGGCCAGCGCGCTGACTGCGGCCGGGTACCCGCCTGCCCCCGCTCCAACCTGAGATTCATGGCCGGCATCCACATCACCGACATCGAATCGGCCATCAACTGGTGGCGCGAGCGTTCACCCTCGCCCGACGGCATCAGCGCCTGCGCCGAGGTGCGTGCATTGGCCGAGGTATATGCGCTGATGGTCTATTACCGCGAGAGCCTGTGCGACGAAGCCAGCATGCCGCCCGAGGCCAAGGCGGCGTGGCTGGCCTGGTACGACACCACGCCCGACGCCCCCTGCATCGCCATCTGCAGCACGAGCCAGGGTGACGACATCTGCAAGGGCTGCGGCCGCAGTTTCGACGAAGTGCAGCACTGGCCGGCCTACACCGCGGGCGAGAAGCGCAGCGTCTGGCGCCGCATCACGATGGAAGGCACGGCCTGGCGTTTCAACCGCTATGCAGAACGGGCGCGCCTGGCCACGGGCGCCGACCACCCGCCCGCCGAGGCACTGAGAGGCTGAGAGTCTTTCGATCATGCCCACTCATCACGCCAAAAGACGCCCGCTCGTCGTTGCTAATGCGCGCCATGGCCCGAGCTATGGCTGTGCTTTGCGCTTAGATCGGACGCCTTTTGACGCGCTGCTCGGTCACGCTCGAAAAACCCTCAGCCTCTGAGCTCGCGCGCCGACGCGCCGGCTTCGCCACCGGCCGCTTGACTGCCACTTGACCGACCCTGACCGCCCTTGACCGCCGCTTCCGCATTCGAAGCTGCCATCACCCCCGCCAGCGATTGGCGGGGCAATGCGCGGCGCATCCTGCCCCTGGCCTGGCCGGTGTTCATCGGGCAGGTGTCGGTGCTGGCCTTCGCCACCATCGACACCCTGCTCGTGGCCCGCACCGGCGCCAGCGACCTGGCCGCGCTGGCGGTGGGCTCGGCCGCGTACATCACCGTCTTCATCGGCTTCATGGGCGTGTTGATGGCGCTGTCGCCCATCGTCGGCCAGCTGCACGGCGCCGGGCGCGACGTCGACGCCGGGCGCCAGGTGCACCAGGCCTTGTGGATCGCCTTCGGCCTGGCACTGCTGGGCAGCACGCTGCTGGTCTTTCCGTATCCTTTTTTGGCCTTGGCGCAAGCCAGCCCCGAAGTCGGCGAGAAGGTGCGCGGCTACCTGCTGGCGCTGGCGTTTTCGCTGCCGGCTTCGCTGCTGTTCACGGTCTACCGCGCCTTCAACACCGCGGTCTCGCGGCCGAAGGCGGTGATGGTGCTGCAGCTCGGCGGGCTGGCGCTGAAGCTGCCGTTGTCCATGGCACTCGTCTTCGGCGTGCCGTCCATCGGGCTGCCGGCATTGGGCGTCACGGGCTGCGGCATCGCCACCTGCGTGGCGATGTGGGCGCAGGTGCTGGCGGCCTGGGTGTTGATTCGCCGCGACCCCTACTACGCGCGCTTTCAGCTCACCGGCGCCGGCCTGCACCGGCCTGAACGTGCCGGCCTGCAGGCACAACTGCGCCTGGGCATCCCCATGGGCACCAGCATCCTGGTGGAGGTGACGGGCTTCGCCTTCATGGCCATCTTCATCTCGCGCCTGGGCACCACGCCGGTGGCCGGGCACCAGATCGTCGTCAACCTCGTTTCACTGCTTTTCATGATGCCGCTGGCCCTGGGCAACGCCACCGGCACGCTGGTGGCGCAGCGGATAGGCGCGGGTGATGCACGCGACGCACGCCGCCTGGGCTGGCACGGCCTGGCGCTGGGTTGTGCGCTGGCCACGGTGATGGGCGGTGGCGTCTACCTCTTGCGCGAGCCGATGCTGCGGATGTACTCACAAGACGCGACCGTGCTGGCCGCAGCGCTGCCGCTGGTGGCCTGGCTGGCCGTTTTTCACGTCGCCGATGCGGCGCAGACCATCGCGGCCTTCGTGCTGCGCGCCTACAAGATCGTCACCGTGCCGGTGCTCATCTATGTGGCGGCTTTGTGGGGCGTGGGTTTGAGCGGCGGCTACCAGCTGGCCTTCAACCTGCCGGGCAATGTGCCGGCCGCGCTGCAGGGCGCACCGGGCTTCTGGGTGGCGTCCACCGCCGGCATGGTGCTGGCGGGCGCTGCACTCAGCGCATTCATGCTGTGGATGATGCGGCGGGAACGCGACGAAGAACGCGACGAACACCGCGCTGCTCCGGATGGCTGATCAACGCTTCAAGAGCTTGGCAGTTCCAGGACAAAACAACTGCCGCCGCCTTCGCGCGCTTCGCAGCGCACGCGGCCGCCGTGGCGTTCGGCAATCTGCCGCACCAGGCTTAGGCCCAGGCCCACGCCGCCGGCGCGTTCGGCATGGCCGGGCAGACGGAAGAAGGCCTCGAAGATGCGTTCGCGGTAGGCATCCGGCACGCCTGCGCCGCGGTCACACACGCGCACTTCGGCGCCGCCGTCGGCACGGCGTTGCACCTGGGCCTCGACATCGCCACCGCTCTCGCCACCGCCATAACGCCGCGCGTTTTCCAGCAGGTTGCGCAGCGCGCGCCGCAGCAGGCGTTCATCACCTGGCACGCTGACATCGTCGCCCTGCGCCAGCGCTCCCACGCGGGCGGCTTCTTCGGCGGCCAGGGCCAGCAGACCGACGGGCGCGCGCGCGTTCAGCTGCGCCGTGGCGTCCAGGCGGCTGGCCAGCAGCACTTCTTCCACCAGCGCGTCCAGCTCGGCGATGTTGGTCTCGACTTCCTTGCGCAGCACAGCGCGCTGCGGCGGCGCGGCGTCTTC
>JBBSCV010000137.1:0-9751 GCA_038249925.1 Burkholderiales bacterium | reverse complement strand
GGCCGCCTGGAGACCGGGCACGTCCCGAAGTGTCCTCAAGGTGCAGGCGCCGCGTCGCCGCGCCAGCACGAAGAGGGAACCTGGGTTGGCGAACAAGGGTCAACGGGATTGGCAGGCCCCTATGCCCCGCATACCATTGTTCGCACGCCTGAAATGGGGGAACCAATGACAAAACGGCATGTATTCCTGTCTTACAAGCGCGCCGAGCTGACGACGCCGGTGGCGGAGATGTTCTACAAGCGCTTGGCCATCAACCTGGGCACGGACTTCGAAAAGCCATTCTTCGACAAGAAGTCCATCGAAGCCGGCGACCTCTGGAGCCCGGCCATAGACGCAGCGCTGGACAGCTGCACGCACTTCATTGCGCTGCTTTCTGACGACTACTGGCTCAGCGAGCAATGCCAACGTGAGTTGCAAGACGCGGCAGAACGTTACGCGCAGAACGGCCGGCCGAAACTGCTGTTCGTGTTGACAGAGATGATGAACCCGAGCGCGCTGGTTCTGGACGTTGACCAGAAGAGCGCACAAGTCGCGACGCCGTTTCCGCGGGTGCAGAACCTTGGGCAGGTAAACTTTCTCGGACCGTACGACAGTGCTGGTCGCCTGGTTCGGCTGAAGTGCGACCCGAAGGAGCAGGTCGCCTTGTCGGACCAGCTCTACGACCTGATGCTCATCGTCAAGCAGCTCGCCTGACCTTTTCATCCAGGCACATCGAAGCGCGCGTACGCATGGGAAACCCAGCAGTTCAGACCACCGACAGCGCGCTGCGCTTTCGCATCTATTACGCCAGTGAAGAGGGCGCGGTCTTCGCCGACGCACCGACTAAGCTGTGGGTTGACCGCTTCAAGATCGACCTGAAGGCTTGGTGGCCAGGGCCGATCACGCTGTCCGACTACAACATCGGCGCGCCGGGCGCAGCCAATGCCGCGGACGCCGGCGGTGTCAACGACGAAAGCCACAAGCACAAGCTGCGCGAGAGGGCCGACGACCTGCTGGTGGTCTATACGCCCGACCTGATGGACCGACCGCGCGACGAGCTGAAGGTGCTGGTGGACAGCCTGAAGCAGGAGCTCAGCAACCCCGATTTGCGTCCGCTGATGTGGGTGGTGAAGCTCGACCGCGCGCCCTTCGGCAACATCGACATCGGCAAGGTGCCGGTGTGGCACGAATTGAAGGGACAGGCAGCGAAGGGCGAACGCTTCTTCCGCACCAACGAAGATGGTTGGAAGGACGAAATGTCGCAGGCCGCCGAGACCATTGCGACACACCGCTCGTGCCAGCAGCCTTTGACGTGCTGCCCGCGCCACGCGGGCGGTGCGACTCCGCCGGACAGCCCGGCGCAGGTGCCGGGCCTGTTCAGCCGGCTGTTTGGCGGCCGATTCGGCCGCGGCTGAGGCTGCGAGACGTCCCAGAAGTCACCCTTCATCCGCAGCAGGCGCTTCAATCCGCCGCGGCACCCGAAACCCGGAGCCTCCAACATGTCAGCAGCCTCACCCGTCACCACGTTCATCGGCAAGGGCCAGACCCACAACGAACCCTGGACACGCAGTGAAGATGGCGCCAAGGAATACTCGATTGCCGCTGACCGCCACCCGGCGCGCTACGAGGCCGACGACGACCTGATCGCTGCCGTGAACACCGCGCTGCTGCTGGACAAGCCGCTGCTGGTGACCGGCAACCCCGGCACCGGCAAGAGCGACCTGGCCGAGCGCGTGGCCTGGGAACTGCGGCTAGGTCCGGTGCTGCGCTTCGAAGCCCAGTCGCTCAGCGAGGCCAACGACCTGTTCTACCGCTACGACCTGATCGGCCGCATGGCCGCGATGCGCGAACGCGAGGCGCTGCCGGCGCGGCTGGACAAGCCCTTGTACGGCCGTGACGGTGCCGCCGAAAGGCCGCCTGCCTCTGTCTTGGCGGGCGACGAAAGCATCGACTGGCGCGCCGATTTCATCGAGCTGGGCGCCTTGGGCAAGGCCATCCTGCGCGCCGGCGTCAGCTTCCAAGGCGCCGACACGCGCCAGCAGGCCGAGTTCAGTCGCCTGCTGCATCTGGCGCAGGCACGCGGCGCAACGTGGGCACAGCAGTCGGGGCAGCGCAGCGTGGTGCTGATCGACGAGATCGACAAGGCCAGCCGCGACTTTCCGAACGACTTGCTCAACGGCATCGACCGCATGGAGTTCCGCATCCGTGAGATCGACCAGTTGCTGGTCAAGGCGCCGCCGCGCGAACTGGGGCTGCAGCCTATCGTCATCATCACCAGCAACCTCGAACGCGATCTGCCCGGCCCGTTCCTGCGCCGCTGCGCTTTCCACCACATCAAGGACCCCGACCGCGAGCAACTGGCGCGCATCGTCCGGCTGCGCGTGTTCGACGACGACGACAGACTGGGCGAACGCGAGCTGCCACCGTTCTACCGCCAGTTGCTGGACTGCTACTTCCAGTTTCGCGAAGCACACGGCGCGCAACAGGCCCACCCGCCGGGGCTGACCGAGCTGATCGACGTCTCGCGCGTGCTGCGCCGCAAACAGGTGGCACCCGAAGCGCGCTGGGCCGACGGCCTGCCTCAGCTGCTGGGCTCGGTGGGTGCGCTGGCCAAGCAGCGTGAAGACGTGCTGCGGCTGCAGCAATTCCTGAAGGATTGGAAGGCCACCGCGTGAGCGACACGCCGCTGCGCTGGCAGTGGGGCGAGCATCGCCTGGATGAACTTCTGCGTGCGCTGGTCACGCAGGGCTTTGCCGCGGGCACCAGCGAAACGCTGGACGCGACGCGGCTGCTGCAGCGCATGGCCGCGCGCATCGACGAAACAGGCGCAGGTCAGCCCGGCCCAGCGCTGCAAACACTGCGCAGCGCACTGGCGCCGCTGCTGTGCAAGGAGTCAGACCCGCAGCGCCGTGCGCTGTTCGAGCGGCTGTTCGACGAGTGGTGGCATGCGGGGCTGTCGGCCCGCGTGGTGCTGCAGGCGCTGCCCAGCGCGCCGACTGTCGCCGCCGAGCCCAGTGCAAGCGCAGGCAACGCGCGGCGCGGGTGGCTGTCTGCTGCGGCGGTGGTGGTTGCGGCTCCGGTGATCGCGCTGCTCGTCGTCATCGTGCCGCCGACGAACCAGCCAGAGCCTTCGCTCCAACAACTGCCCGCAAGCGCAGCGTCGGCCGCGTCAGCGGCCGAGTTGCGGAGCCCTGTCGAAACGCCACAGCCCCCTGCCGCCACGGGCGCGACGTCATCGGCATCGCCGCCACTGGACGGCTACCAACCGGCCTTCGTCACCGGTAGCGTGCTGCGCCCGTGGCTGGCCTGGGCACTGGTGATGGCGCCGCTGGCCCTGCTGGGCTTGGCCGCGTGGTGGTTGTTGTCGGCTCTGCCGCGTCTGGCCTCGGGCACTGGCGGCAGCACCCGGCAGCGCACCGTGAAGCTGGACGGCTGGACCCGCGAAGACCTGACACAGCGGCTGATGCCCGAACTTGACGAGCTGACCATCGGCCGGCTCGAGCGCCACGTGCGCGGCACCATCAGCCAATGGCGTGGCATCTCGCGCCGGCCGCAGATCGACCTGCGCCGCACAGTCGATGCAACCCTCAGCGCGCTGGGCGTCCCGCGCATGCGCTTTCGCCAGGCTTTGCTGCGGCCCAGCTACCGCGTGATGGTCGAGGCCGACAAGGACGACGCGCCGGCCATGCTCTGGGCCGAGCGGCTGTGCGCGCCAGGCGCCGACAGCACGCTGTGGCGTGTGCAGACTTTTGCCGACGGCAGCGAGGCCATCTGCCACGGCCAGGGCGCGCAGGCCGGCTTTCAGCAGCCATTTGGGCAGATCAGCGCGCCCGCGCCCGGTGAGCGGCTGGTTCTGGTGTCGGATGGCGCCTTCCTGCTTCGCGCCGACACGTCCGCCGGTGCAGGTGCAGGCGCGATGGCAGGTGCAGGCTGGCACGAATGGGTACGCCGCGCGCGGCTGCAGCGCTGGCGCGTGCGCGCGATGTTCACGCCCCGCGAATGGCGCCTGGCGCTCAGCGGCCCGCTGGCCGATCTGGACAAGCCGATAGCCGCCGACGACCCCGGCTTCCTGGTGCTGCCGCAGGAAGACACCGCTGTCGCCGCCTGGACGCACTGGCTGGCGCGCGGCCGGCTGCCGCTGATCGCACTGGCCGACCGCGCCTCGTACCCCCGCCTGCTGACGCAGTTTGACGAAGCGCTGTGGACGAAGGAACTGGAGGAATGGCCCGCGTCGCTGCGCGGCGACACAACAGCGATGGGCAGACGGGCGACGCAGCTGATGGCGCAGCTGCAGCTGTATCTGGGCGAAAACGGCTTCTACTGGCTGTGCTGCTGCGCCGTGCCGCCGCTGCTGCGCACCCAGCTGAGCCTGCAGTTGGGCGAGGCCTACCTGCAAGGCGCGGGCGCGCGCGGCGAGGCGCTGCACCAGCTGATGGCCGACAACTACCGCCGCCTGGCGCGGCTGCCCTGGTTCGTGCACCAGCGCATGCCGAACTGGGTGCGGCTGGCGCTGCTGAACCGCCTGCCGCTGGCGATACAGGACGAGGTGCGCGGCGTCGTCGAGCGGCTGTTCGACCCGCAGATGCCCAAGTTGCGCGGCGACCTGGAGCTGAACTTCGCCCTGCCGCCGGGCGCGCCGGATGAAGCAAAAGAGGGAGCAAAAGGCGAAACGAAAGGCGAAGGCGCTGCCGGCGAACAGAAAGCAGCGGTCAAGGACGCGCTTTACCTGGGCTTCATGAGCGGCATCAACGCGCGGCAACTGGCGCTACGCATGCCGGGTTCGTGGCAGCGCTGGCTGGGCGAACTCGACGTGCTGAGCAGTCGCCGAGCCCGCGCCTGGGCGCGGCTGAAAGCGCTGGTGCTGAGCGGGCTGTTCCGAGACGGGCAGGCAGCGCAAGGCATCGCGCCGCGCGCATGGGTGGTGGCAGGTGCGCTGAGCGGGCTGTCGGTGGCGCTGGCTGTGCTGCTGGCCTCACCTGGCGACGCCGGGCAGGCCATGCGAGCGGCGGCTTTCGAACCGACCGATGAACTGCTGCAGATGCGCCATGACGAGGTGGCGCCGGCTCGGGCGAACCCGATCTACGGAGTGGCGTACAGCCCTGACGGGCAGCGTGTGTTGTCAGCGGCGCAAAGCGGGCAAGCGCGGTTGTGGAACCCCAACACCGGCGCGCCCATCGGTGCGACCATGCCACACGATTCAGCGGTAACTTTCGCCGAGTTCAGCCGCGACCGCGATGGCAGCCGGATTCTGACGACCACCGCAAAGGGTGCACTGCGGGTGTGGGATGGCAAGACCGGGCAGCCGCTGTCGCGGAGCTGGCCTGGGCCTGTCGGCCTGAATTCTGCTCGTCTCAGCCCCGACGGTTCACGCGTGTTGCTGACCTCGAATTCCGGGCTTGCCATCCTGCTCATCGACACAGACTGGCGCCCTTCACCAACGGGCGCGCAACACGACGGCGGCGCTCTGGATGGCGCCTTCTCCCCCGACGGGCAGTGGGTTGTGACCGTCGGCGCCGACAAGATGACCTTGCTGTGGAATGCCACAACCGGCGTCGTGGCCAGCCGGCTGACGAGTCAGTCGCCGATGTCGCATGTGCAGATTTCTGCCGACGGCCAACGCGTCTTCAAGTACGGCGCCGACGCAGCGCATGTCTGCAGTCTGCGCATCGAGCCCCAGCAGGCCAGCATCGACCCGAAGCGTTGTTCGGCACTGCCCGTCAAGGGAACGCTGACGGCCGCAGCAATGAGCAACGACGGGCGTCAGATCGTCGTGGCCTCGGCCGGCCAGTTCCAGCACTGGTCCGAGCTGATGCGATCCGATGGTCCGACTTATCGGCTCTCCAATCTGGCCGAGGACGATGCCAGCGACAAGGCAGGCAGGATCGACGATATCGTCTTCAGCCCCGACAGCCAGCAATTCGCTACCCTGCAAGGGGACAGTGTGCGCACCTGGTCTGCTCGGCTACGAAGCGACCGTGTGATAGCCGTTGGCGACGCGTTAAGCCACGACGCGCGCCACACCGCAGAGCTTTCCGCCGCCGACATCGTCGCGCGCAAGCGGCACGCCTTCCGGCGCTTGGCCTTTGCGCCTGATAGCTCACGGCTGCTGACCGCCGGCAGCGACGGTCGCGTGCGCGTGTGGGCGGATTCGAGGCCGCAGCTGCTGGCGCCTTCGAGCAGGCTGGGTCCGATCTCATTGGATCAGGAACAGGCGCTCTTCGAGAAGATCAGCACGTCCAGCGACAGCGCGCTGGCCGTGCTTCAAGGCGCTGGCCGGTTGTGGATTTGGCGCCAGCCTTCTGGGGCAATGACCGAGCTCTCGCCTGGAGACAAGAACTTGGACTGGCATGCGCTGAGCGAGGACGGCAAGATACTGGCGGCAATGTTCAGCGACGGTAGCGCAGCAGCCTGGGACCTGAGCGACCCGCTGCAAGCGCGCCCGCTGGCCGTCGCCGCCGAATTCAAGCAGCCAACTGCGGCCGAGGCCTATCGACTTCTGGTTCCCGATGGCCGTTCGGTGCTCACGTTCAGCGGTGGCAAGGTTCGGGTGGTGCCACTGCTGACGGGAACTGAGGCGACGGCCGGGACGGCAGGCAGCGGCGGCGTGACGCTAGGTAACTCGAACGGTCAGCTGGAAACGCTGTGGCTTCAAGCAAGCGGGCTGCGGCAGCAGGCAGGCGTCTCGTCGCCGTTCCTCAGCTTCAGCCGCAACGGACAGCGCTTGGCGATCGCGAGCGGCACTGTCCTGCTGCTTTTCGACCTGACCAGCGGCCAGCGCCTTGTTCAAGCCGACATACCGGACCGCAAAACGCAGGGGCTGTGGCTGTCCGACGACGGCAGCCGCGTCGCGGTGCTCGAAGGCAGCGTCATCAGCGGTGAGGCACGGCAGCTTCACATCTACGACAACAGCCGCAGCACGATGACGGCGAAAGTAACGATCAAACAACCCGGCCTCAACCAAGAGTGGAAGAGTGCAACGGCGGACTCGGTCCGCTTCAGCCCAGACGGCACCAAGCTGGCCGTGAAATTCCGCTCGCTGTTGACCAGGAGTGCCGATGAGATCGGCCTGATGCTGTTCGACGCCAACAGCGGCGAATGGCTGAATGAAAAGGCGCCCATCGCGCGGCCGCTGAGAACCGCTGATTTCAGCCCTGACAGCCGGACCCTGGCAGTCGCCGGCGAGCTTGGCGGGGTCGGACTCTTTGACGCCGTTTCTGGCCAGGCCCTGCGCAGGTGGCGGGATAGTGAGCGCAGCGTCCGCGCGCTGCGGTTCGCCAGCGACGGACACAGCCTGCTGGTTGCTGGTTCTGTCATCGGGGCCCAACCCGCGCCCAGCTCAGCGCCTGCACCGGCAAAGGCAGTGAAGGCTGCCAGGCTGATCGATTTCCTTTCGTTCGCGAGCGTTGCACAAGCAGCCGAAGCAGAACCGCTGAGCCCATCGCGGGACGGCCAGTCGCCCTCCAGCCAACAGTTCCGGGCAGTGCAGCAAAAACCGAATGCCGGCAAGGAAGCAGCGCTGAAAGCGCCCGCGGCCACCCCCCCCGGTAAGTCGGCAGGCGGAAAAAAGGCAAGCCCGGCCACAGCACCCGAGCCGACTCTGCGGCCATTTCAGCAGATTACACCCCGGCCCAGTGTGCACGACGTCGGCTTCATCGTCGCGCAGACCTGGCGCGTGCCCGATATCGGCGCGCTGCAGGCCGCACGCTCAGGTGTCAGCCCCGGCCAGCGGCTTGTGCTGAATGCAGGGATGCCGACTGCGATGAGCTGGCTGGCAGCGGCTGGCGGCGCTGTGCTCATCGCAGCAATACTGGCCGGCATCCAGACACGCCGCCTGAACCGCCGTTGGGCCACCGAGCAAGCCACTTGGACCCTCCTGGGCGGCCAGCAGCGCGAAACGATGCGGCGCGAGGCAGTGCAGCGCCTGTCGCCACGCGCAGCGGCCTTGCGCAAGATGTCGCCGCTAAGCCCAGGTCACGGCCACGCGCTGCGGGCTGCGGCGGGATCGGATGCAAAGTGAAGTCGCGAAGTGAAGTTGCGAAGCGAGATGCGAAGTGAGGGCTGAAACCAGCGCGGAGATAGCCGCCAACATGGCGGCGGCGCCCGGCGCCGGGGCTGAAGCCGACAGGGCCGCCCAGTCCCGCGCTTCAGCGCGCCCGGCGGCGACGGCGCCGGCGGCGGCGAGCATAGAGCGGGCGGTGACGTTCGTCGCGGTCCTCACAGCCGTGCTTTCGGCAGCCGTACTTGCAGGCGGCATGCTGCTGTTCTGGTCGGCCACGCCTTTGACGGCTGGGCGCGAGTGGCTGCTGCCCTGCGCAGTCACGGCGCTGGTGCTGTGCACAGCCATGATGTGCGCCTATTTCGCGGCGCGCCGCGCGGCCCGGCCGCTGAGACCGCGATGGCAAACCAGCGCCTGGCGCGATGTGATGTTTACGGCGAACGGCGTGCTGGTCGCGGCCGGCTGCTGCATTGGACTGGCCCAGGTCGCACTGCAGTTCTGGCTGGTGCATTTCGAGGCCTCGCCCTGGCGCACGCTGGGCCTACCGCTGGTCATCGGCGCTTGCTGCCTGCTGGCGTTGACGATGTGCGCCGGCGCGTGGCTGCTGCCGCGCTGGTCAGCACGGGCCGTGCTGCGTGCTTGGCTTCCGGTGCGACTGCGCAACGAGTTCCTGGCGCTGGGCGCCTGGCTGAATCCGATGCTGGCGCTGCAGCTTGGCTTCCTGACGCTGCATGTCTTCGAAGGCAGCAGCCCCTCGAGGGACGCCATGCTGATCTTCCTGGCCGATCAATTCGCGCGGACCTGCGCCGCGTTGGCGCTGGCCTGGGCCGGCTACGTCGCCGTCCGCTGGGGTCTTGTCGAAATGCAAACGCGGGCGCAGCGCAGCGCTGCGGATTCAACAGCGTCGTCAACAGCGACAGCGACATCAGGGACCTCAGGGACGACGGCCGCAGCGCTGCCGGCAGCCGTGCCGCCTTTGCTGTGGGTGGTGGTCGATACCGAACGGGCCGCTGAAGTCCTGAGCCTGCGAGACCGCGTTCTCGAACCACTGCTGGGCAGAACGCGCGCGCCCAGCAGCGTGCTGCTGGCCCCCGCCGACTCTGGCGTCGGCACCGTGCTTTGCGGTGAACACCTGGCGCTGGCGCTGCGCCTGGGCTGGCTTGAGCGACTGCGCCCGGCGCTGGCCACGCAATTGCAGGACTGGCGGCGAACGCTTCCACCACAGGAGCCCGCCAAGCTGCTGCCGCTGCGCGAGCTTTACCCTGCACCGGGCCTGATGGTTGAGGCGGTGCGGACGCTGATGGGCCCGCAAGATCGCGTGTTGCTGATCATCGGCAACGGAGCCCACCCGGCCGACGAGGTCTGGAGAGGCGGCCTGGACGGCGCGCGCGTCCGCGTGCTTCGCCTGATGGATGCCGGGCGGCGCGGTGCTGACGGCCTGCCCGCGATCAACGAAGCGCCCTCAGGCTACGCCGGCTACCGCGCGCTGCGGTCGTGGAGCGAGATATATGAAGAATGGCTGGCGCTTCCGGCTGTCGCGCAGCTTGTGCCTGAAGTGGTAGCGCAGGCGACGCCACAAACACTGCAGGAACAGGCGGCCGAGCCTGTCGCAGCACACGCAACTGCACCCAAAGCCGTATCCGCACCCGTTGCCGAGCCCGTTGCCGAGCCCGTTGCCGCAGCCTCGCCGGTCACCGACGCTGCGATACAACTGCACATCACGCTCAGCGCCAGCGGGAACGCCTTGCAGTTCTCGCAAACCACGACCCGCGCGCG
>JBBSCV010000136.1:0-9755 GCA_038249925.1 Burkholderiales bacterium | reverse complement strand
GTATCTCATCCAGCAGGGCTACCTGCAGCGCACACCACGCGGGCGCGTGGCCACGGCGGCGGCATTTCGTCACCTGGGGCTCGTGCCGCCCGCGCGCAGCGACGATCTGTTCAGCGGTACGGCACTTGCTGGCGGCACTGGTGGCACTGGTGGCACTGGCAGCACGGGCGGCGCGGGCGGCGCGGGCGGTACCGTCGGCTGAGCCCGCTCAAACCAGCGGTGCGCCTTCGAGATGGGCGTCATCGCTCCAGCCCACCAAACTCAGACCTTCGCCGGTGAAAAGCAGGCGGTTGATGCTGGCATTGCCCAGTGGCCAGCTGCGCTGCGCGTTCAGCTCCACGCCCACCGCTGCGCGGTACAAGCAGTCGAGCACGCCGCCGTGCGCCACCACGGCGATGGTCTGGCCGGGATGCGCAGCCGCCAGCGCGCACACGGTGCTGACGCAGCGCTCGAAGAACGGTGTCAGCGCCTCACCGCCGCCGGGCTGGTAGCCGACGTCGCGCCGGCGCCAACGCGCGGCGGCTTCAGGCCAGTGGCTTTCGATCTCGGCGTGGGTGCGGCCTTCGAAACTGCCGAAGCCACGCTCGCGCAGACGCGCGTCGGTGTACAGCGGTGCGCCGGTGCGCGCCACGAGGGGCGCCGCCGTGTCCAGCGCACGCTGCAGGTCGCTGCTGTAGATGGCCGCGATGGGCTCGCCGGCCAGCGCCAGCGCCAGGCGTTCTGCCTGCCAGCGACCCAATGCGTCCAGCGGCACGTCGAGCTGGCCCTGGACCCGGGTTTCGGCGTTCCAGGCGGTGCGGCCGTGGCGCAGTGCAAAGAGGCGCGTCGGCTCGCGCACCCTCAGGCGGCCAGCAGGCGCTCGTTCAGCGTGTAGGTGCCCGACAGCGTGGCCGCACCCAGCACGTGGCCGGCCAAGGCCGCACGCACCTGTGCGCCCGTGAACTGGCCTTCGACAGGCAGCCTGGCCAGGCTCAGTGCATAGAGCGTGAACACGTAGTGGTGCACCAGGCTGTCGTTCCAGGGCGGGAAGGGGCCGTCGTAGCCGAAATAACTCCCCGCCATCTCGGGGTTGGCGGCGAACCAGCCGGTGAAATCGTTGAGGCCCTGGCGTGCGCCGTGCAGCGTGGCCGGGCCGGGTTTGCCGCGCGCGGTGAAGCCGCGGCTGAACTCGCCTTCGGCGATGCCACTCAGCTGCGGCGGCAGGTCGACGAGCACCCAGTGGAAAAAGTCGATGCGCTCCAGGTCCACCGGCACTTCGCGGCCTTCCTGGTTCACGTCGTCACCCCGGCTGGGTACGTCGAAGTCGTGGCAGATCAGTGCCAGGGACTGCGTGCCCTCGGGCAGGTCGGCCCAGACCAGTTGAGGGTTCAGGTTGTCGCTGAAGCGGGCCTTGCCTGCGCCGTCGGGCCTGCCGGCAGCGTGGCGCTGGGGAATGGGGTCGCCGTTGGTCCAGCTGTCGCTCCAGAGCTTCATCGAGTTTTCCTCAGTCGAACTGTCACCGGGTCTGTCTTCAAACGCCCCACACCACGGCAGCCTCGGCCGCGTGGGCACGGCGCAGCATCTCGATCATGGGCCACATGCGCTGGCGCAGACCCACGGCAGGCTGCACCGCATCTTGCTCCTCGGGCGGTGCTTCTTCCTTGGCGATGGCGCCCAGCAACGCGGCGCTGGCCGCGGGCATGTCGCCCACCTCGATGATGCCCCGCGCCGCTGGTTCACGGCCGAGCAATCGCAACATCTGGTCACCGTGGGCACCCAGCATGATCAATTCGCCGGTGGCGGCACTCTTGAACTTGTAAATCATCGGTGGCCTTTGCTGCACAGCCCAGGGAGGATGGGCGTCGATTGTGCAGCGGCGCCGCCTCTGGGGCCGCGCCCTTCAGCGCGCCTTTCAGCGAGCCCGTCAGCGCGCCTTTCAGCGAACCAGCCGCATGCGACGGTGGCGCTGCGGCGGCGGCGCGTCCGACTGCGCGGACGGCGGCTTCGCCTGCAACAGACGCTGCTCGAAGCTCAGGCTGTCCAGTGCCGGTGCGAAGAGCCAGCCCTGGAACTCGTCGCAGCCCTCGTCCTGCAAGAACTGACGCTGCGCTTCGGTTTCCACGCCCTCGGCCACGCAGCGCATGCCCAGGGCGCGGGCCATCTGCAGGATGGCGCGCACGATGCCGGCGTCGCTCTCGTCGGCAGGCAGGCCCTGGATGAAGCTGCGGTCGATCTTCAGCTTGCCGATCGGGAAGCGCTTCAGGTAAGACAGGCTGGAATAGCCGGTGCCGAAGTCGTCGATGGACATGCGCACACCCAGACGCGCCAGCGCGTGCAGGCGCAGCAGCGCCTCGTCAGCGTCGTGCACCAGGATGCTTTCGGTCAGCTCCAGTTCCAGCAGTCGCGGCGGCAGGCCGCTGACGGCCAGCACGCTGGCCACACGGTCGACGAAGTGCGGCTGCTTGAACTGCAGTGCCGAGACGTTCACGGCAATCGGCATGTCGTGCCCGCGCTGGAACCACAGCGCCGCTTGGCGCACGGCCTGGCCCAGCACCCAGTCGCCGATGGACACGATGAAGCCGCTGTCTTCGGCCACGGGCACGAACCGCGCCGGCGGCACATCGCCCAGCTCAGGGTCGCGCCAGCGCAGCAACGCCTCGGCGCCCACCATGCAGCCATCGGCCAAATTCACCAGCGGCTGGTAGTGCAGGCGGAACCGCCCGCTCACCAGCGCCTGTCGCATGGCGTGCTCGAGCTGCATGTTCTGTCGGCGGTCGCCTTCGGCCCGCGCCTGGTGCAGCCGGAAGTGCGCCCGGCCGGCGCTCTTCACGATGCGCATCGCGGCCTCGGCGTGGCGCACCAGTTCATCGATGCGCGAGCCTTGTGAAGGCGCAATTGCAATGCCGATGCTGCAGGTCAGCGTGAAGGGCGCACCGTCCACGCTGCAGGGCTGCGCCACCACGTTCAAGATGCGCCGCGCGGTGGCTTCGGCGGCGGCGGCATCGGCCGGACGCACCAGCACCGCGAACTGGTCGCTGCCCAGTCGCGCCAGCAAGTCGTCAGCGCGCAGGCAGGCCTGGATGCGTCGGGCCAGGGTCTGCAGCACGCGGTCGCCCACGTCATGACCCAGGCTGTCGTTGATCTGCCGGAACCGGTCCAGGTCGACGAGCAGGAAGGCGTAGGCGTGGCCATCGCGCCGCGCTTGGGTGGTGGCCGCAACGACGGCCTCGACGAGCGCGCTGCGGTTGGGCAGCCCGGTGAGTGCATCGTTGTGCGAGAGCTCCTCGATGCGCGCCTCGGCCACCACGCTGGCGGTGAGGTCGCGGAACGACCATACCCGCCCCTGCGGCCTGCCGCGCACCAGCAAGGGCCGTGAAACGCGCTCGACGACCTGCCCGGTCTTCAGCGTCAGGCGGTCGCTCGACGTGGCCTTGGGCGTGTCGTCCAGCGCCTGCAGCCGGCGCGCGTAGTCGGCGGGGTCGGTGACGGTGCGCTCGAGCCAGGCCTGCACCGCGACATCGTCGTCACGTTGCAGCAACTCGGTGGGCAGGCCCCAGATCTCGGCGAAGCGTCGGTTGCAGGCGCTCATGCGTCCGCCCAGGTCGGTGACCAGAATGCCGTCGGCGGTGGCCTCCAGCGTGGCCTGCAGTTCGGCCAGCGCCGCTTCACGGGCCTGTTCGGCACGCTGCTCGGCGCTGCGGTCGCACACCATCACGAGTGCGTGCGTCGGCGTGCTGCCGTCGGCCTGGGGCAGCAGGGCCACGCTGCGGCTGACATGGCGCGCACCGGCCGGTGTGGCCACCACGGTGTCGCTGTGCAGCGGGCCATGGGTGCCGCAGGATTCCCACCACAGCCGGTCTTCAGGCGAAGTCAACAAATCTTCGGCCACGGCGCCGACGAGTTCAGCCGCCGGCAGACCCAGCATCGCCGCCGCTGCCGGGTTGGCCGCGACGAGCACACCTGCGCCGAGTTCCACCACCCAGGCCGCGTGCGGCATTCCGCCCAGCAGCGACGCCCAGGCGCTGGCTGCTGTCACGCCGCCAGCTCCGCCGGTTGCGAAACCACGTTCAGCGGCTCGAAGTAGTAGCTGACGCGCGGGCGCGGGTCCAGCGCAGCCAGCACGGCAGGCGGCAGCTTGGCCGCCGCCAGGCTGCGGCGTATGCCCAGGTCGGGCTGGTGTTCCAGGTCAAGCATGCGCGCCATGCCGCTGACCACCGCCCGCGGGCCCGTGCGCAGGCCTGCTGTGCCGTGCACCAGCACGCGCGGCTTCAGCGGGCGGCCGGAATTCACGCCCACCACCAAGGCAAAACGGTCGTCGGTCAGCTGCACCAGAGACCCGGCGGGGTAGACGCCCATCATGCGGATGAAAGCGTTCAGCACCGGCGGGTCGAAACGCGAACGCGACTGCGCAAACATCATCGCCACCGCCTCGTGCGGTGTCAGTGCCAGGGTGCGGCCACCCGGGTTGCACAGATTGTCGTAGCGGTTGACGATGGCCACGATGCGCGCGCCCAGGCTCAGGCGGTCGGCGGCGAGCTTCATCGGAAAGCCGCTGCCGTCGGCATGCTCATGGTGCTGCGCGATGACCGCCAGCGTGCCCGCATTCAGCCCCATGCGGTGACCCTGCAGCACGCCCTTGGCGACGTGGTCGCGGTAGCCGCTGGTTTCAGCCGGCGTGAAGCTGTCTTCGGGGTGGCGCAGACGGTCGGGCACGTCGACTTTGCCCACGTCGTGCAGCAAGGCGCCCACCGCCATGTCCTGCATGTCGACATCCGACATTTCCAGCGTGCGCCCGATGAGCATGGCCACCACGGCCACGTTCAGCGAATGGGCGGCGGCGCGGTCGCCACCGCCGCTGTTGACCAGCCGTATGCCCACCTCTCTGGCGGCCACCATCTTGTCCAGCATCGCGCGCGCCAGCGTGCCGGCGGTGCGGCCGGCATCCTTGGGTTGCGAGACCAGCGCGTCATTCACCTCATGCATGACCTTGGCGGCTTCGCCGTACTGGCGTTCGCAGCGCTTTGCGGCTTCACGCTGGTCGTTCAGCCACGCCTGCTGCTGCGCGGCGGCCCGCTGGTCGAGACTGGCTTCGGGCGCGGGCGCGGGTTCGGGCGCGGGCTCGGACGACGACAGAACTTCAGATGAAGTCGCAGATGAAGTCGCCGGCACGAACGCAGATACAGACGCGCCGGACGCGCCGAGGCCTGCCGCCGGCAGATCGCTTTTCTCGGGCACCCAACGCACCTGCGCCAGGCCGAGGCCGCGGATGGTGGCAATCTCGTCAGGCGAAGAAATGCGGAAAGCCGAGAGGGGAAACGGGTGCGACAGCCAACCACCCTCGAGGTGGATGTACATACCCACGCGCAACTCATCTACGGCGACGGTGCTGGTCATGCTGTTTTCCTGTGCAAGTGCTGGAGCCGCCCTCCTGGGCCACCCCTCACGCAGGTTTTCGGGCCGGGCGGTCAGGAACTTGAGCCTGCTTTGCATTCGAGCCAGCCGCCCTGGGGCCAGCGGTGCCGGCACGGGCGCAAGAGAAGCCCCCGGGTCGTGAAATGCACCACATCCGGCAAACCCCGCTTACGCCGGCGGCACCGGGCAGGCATCCTCGGCGCTGCCGTCTTTTGCACCCCGACCACTGGAGAACCGTGAAATGAACCTCAAACCCTGTTCAACCGCGCTGGCCTTGGCCGCCGCGGCAGCGCTGGCCTCTTTCGCCAGCAGTTCCGTGCTTGCGCAGGCCGCGCCCATCAAGGTCGGCCTGATGCTGCCGGCCACCGGCACTTTCGCGGCCCTGGGCGACGCCATCGAGAAGGGCTTCAAGCTGCACGTGCAGGAACAGGGCGGCAAGCTCGGCGGCCGCGAGGTGCAGTACTTCAAGGTCGACGACGAGAGCGACCCGGCCAAGGCCACCGACAACGTCAACAAGCTGATCAAGCGCGACCAGGTCGACGTGCTGGTGGGCACCGTGCACAGCGGCGTGGCGCTGGCGATGGCGCGCGCCGCGCGCGACAGCAACACGCTGATGATCGTGCCGAATGCCGGCGCAGACGCCATCACCGGTGCGCAGTGCGCGCCCAACATCTTTCGCAGCAGTTTTTCCAACTGGCAGCCGGGCTACGCCGCCGGCGTGGTGGCCGCCGGCAAGGGCTACAAGCGCGCCATGAGCATCACCTGGAACTACGCCGCCGGCAACGAGGCCGTGAAGGGCTTCGCCGAAGGCTTCGAGAAAGGCGGCGGCAAGCTCATGAAGGAACTGAGCCTGCCCTTCCCGGGGGTGGAATTCCAGGCCCTGCTGACCGAGATTGCCGCGCAGAAGCCCGACGTGGTGTTTGCCTTCTTTGCCGGCGGCGGGGCAGTGAAGTTCGTCAAGGACTACGACGCCGCAGGCTTGAAGAAGAACGTGCCACTGGTGGTTTCGGGCTTCGTTACCGACGGCACGCTGGAAGCGCAAGGCGCCAGCGCCCAGGGCATCCTCTCCACTTTGCACTACGCCGACAACCTGGACACGCCGCGCAACAACGCCTTTCGCAAGGCCTACGCGCTGAACTGGAAGTCGCAGCCCGACGTTTATGCCGTGCAGGGCTATGACGCGGCGCAGATGCTTTCCGCAGGCCTGAACGCCGTGAAGGGCGACATGAAACAGCGCGAAGCCCTGCAGGCCGCGATGGCCAAGGCCGTGATCGACAGCCCGCGAGGCAAGTTCAGCCTGAGCCCGCAGCGCAACCCGGTGCAGGACATCTTCCTGCGTGAAGCCAAGGGCGTGAACAACGAGTACCGCGGCGTGGCGGTGAAGGCCTTGGCCGACCCCGGCCGCGGCTGCAGGATTTAGATCCCCCCCCCCCCGAAGCGCCTGCGGCGCCCCCCCCCCGCTGGCGTCTTCAGCGGCCCGGCGAAGCCGGTTCCGCGGCGGCCGCTTGAGGTTGAACTGCGCCTGCGGCGCGGTCAGTTCCGGGCGTGGGACACTGGCTGGCCACTCCACCGGAGCCTGATCGTGATCCTTGAACTTGCCGACATTCGCATACTGCCGGGCCAGAACGCGGCCTTCGAAGAGGCCATCGAACGCGGCATCGCTACCGTGGCGAGCCGCGCCCAGGGCTTCCAGGGCGCCAAGGTCCACCGCGGCATCGAGAGCCCAGAGCGTTACATCCTGCAGATCTTATGGGACACGCTGGAAGACCACACCGTGGCCTTTCGCCAAGGCCCGCTGTTCGCCGAGTGGCGCACGATCGTCGGGCCCTTCTTCGCCGCGCCACCGGCGGTGGAGCACTTCGAACTCGTGAGCAAGCCTTGATCGACCGGCTGATGGGCACCCCCCGCCTGAACGCCGGCGCAACGCCCAAACCCTGCCATTGATGTCGGGCATGTTGCCGCGTTTCAGCGAGCAGGCCGCAACGCTGCCACGCTGCCCGCACCGACCATCTATCGCCACCTGCCCATGCTGCGTTCACTGAAAGACCTGTTCGAAACCCTGCTGGCGCCGCCGCTGGCCAACACCGGCGGCCCTGGAGGCATGGGCGGCGCGATGACACCGCTGCACCGCCTGCACCTGGCCACCGCGGTGCTGCTGGTGGAGGTGATGCGCGCCGACACCGAGTGCAGCGACGCCGAGCGCCATGCCGTGCTGGGCGTGCTGCAACGCCGCTTCGCGCTGGCCGTCGACGAGCAGCAACAGCTGCTCGCACTGGCCGAGCACAGCGCGAAGAACGCCACCGACTTCCACGCCTTCACCTCCACGCTGAACGAACAGCTCAGCTTCGAGGACAAGGTGCAGGTGGTCGAAGCGATGTGGGCCGTGGCCTATGCAGACGGCCAGCTGACAGCCCACGAGAACCATGTGCTGTGGCGCGTGGCCGACCTGCTGCACCTGCCCCACGGGGCCTACATCAACGCCAAGCTGCGCGCCAAGTCGGCAGCGGGGATGGGCTGACCCGCCAGCCCAGGCTAGCCGTGCGGCGCGGGCCCGCCGCGCCACAGACGGTGGCGTTCGCAATGGCTCGGGCCGAATGCGCTTTCCAGTGCCGCCAGCAGCGCCTGGGCGCGCGCGCTGTTGTCGCCGTTCAGGTTGCACACGTAGACATCGAGCGTCACGCCACCGAGCTCGGGCCAGGTGTGCACCGCGAGGTGCGATTCAGCCAGCAGCACCACGCCCGTCACGCCGCCGGGCGCGGGGAAGCGGTGGAACAGTTCGCCCACCGCGACCAGGCCGGCACCGGCCACCGCCGCAAGACACAGCGTGCGCAGCGCGGCAGGCTCCAGCATGGGCGGCAGCGTCGGCGCACAGCCACGCAGATCGGCGGTGAGGTGCAGGCCTTGCATGCGGCGGGATGATACGGAGCCACCGTGGCCGGCGCGGGCAGGACACAGGACGGGGGAAGGCAGCGATGAGGGATCGCGCACCGTTCCCGGCGGACACGGCTCCTAGAATCGAGGGTTCCCCCCAAAAACCCCTGCTGCATCCGCCCCATGCCAGACCCAACCTCTGACACCTCCTTGATGGCCAACGCCATCCGCGCCCTGGCCATGGACGCCGTGCAACAAGCCCAGTCCGGCCACCCCGGCGCGCCGATGGGCATGGCCGACATTGCCGTGGCGCTGTGGGGTGGTGCGCTGCGCCACAACCCGACCGATCCGCACTGGGCCGACCGCGACCGCTTCGTGCTGAGCAACGGCCACGGCAGCATGCTGCTGTATGCGCTGCTGCACCTGAGCGGCTACGACCTGCCGATGAGCGAGCTGCGCAACTTCCGCCAGCTGCACAGCAAGGCGCCCGGCCACCCCGAGGTGGACATCACCCCCGGCGTGGAAACCACCACCGGCCCGCTGGGCCAGGGCCTGGCCAATGCGGTGGGCATGGCGTTGTCTGAAAAGCTGCTGGCGGCGGAGTTCAACCGGCCCGGGCACGCCGTGGTCAACCACCGCACCTGGGTCTTCATGGGTGACGGCTGCCTGATGGAAGGCGTCAGCCACGAAGCCTGCGCGCTGGCCGGCGCCTGGCAGCTGAACAAGCTGGTGGCGCTGTACGACGACAACGGCATCAGCATCGACGGCCAGGTGGCGCCCTGGTACATCGACGATGTGGCCCAACGTTTCGAAGCCTACGGCTGGAACGTGCTGGGCCCGGTGGACGGCCACGATGTCGATGCGGTGGGTGCTGCCATTCACGCCGCCAGCGACTCTGCAACGAAACCCACGCTGGTGATCTGCAAGACCACCATCGGCAAGGGCAGCCCCAACCGCGGCGGCACCGCGAAGGCGCATGGCGAGGCGCTGGGGGCCGACGAGATCAAGCTCACACGCGCAGCGCTGAACTGGTCGCACGAGCCCTTCGTCATTCCCGAGGCCGCCTACAGCGCCTGGGACGCACGGGCCGCTGGCGCGGCCGCGCAAGGCCGCTGGCTGGAAACTTTTGCTGCCTACCGCGCCGCCTTCCCCGAACTGGCCGCTGAGTTCGAGCGCCGCATGGCCGGCCGCCTGCCGGCGAACTTTGCGCAGACGGCGGTCGACGCCGTGATTGCCGCCCACACCCAGGCCCAGACCGTGGCCAGCCGCAAGGCCAGCCAGATGGCGCTGGAAGCCTTCACGAAGGCCTTGCCCGAGATGCTGGGCGGCAGCGCCGACCTGACGGGCAGCAACCTCACCAACAGCAGCAGCACAGCCGCGCTGCGCTTCGACGACGCAGGCACGCCCAACGGCGGCCGCCACATCAACTACGGTGTGCGTGAATTCGGCATGGCCGCCATCATGAACGGCGTGGCGCTGCACGGTGGCCACAT
>JBBSCV010000135.1:0-9851 GCA_038249925.1 Burkholderiales bacterium | reverse complement strand
GTGTGTTGGCTAAACGCAGAACGCTATTCAACAGTCACGCTTTTCGCGAGGTTCCTCGGCTTGTCCACGTCCGTGCCGCGCGCGCAGGCTGTGTGATACGCGAGCAGCTGCAGCGGCACCACGTGCAGCAGCGGGCTCAGCGCGCCGTAGTGCTCTGGCATGCGGATCACGTGCACGCCAGGCTCGCTGCTGATGTGGGTGTCGCTGTCGGCAAACACGTACAGCTCGCCACCGCGCGCGCGCACCTCTTGCAGGTTGCTCTTCAGCTTTTCCAGCAACGCGTCGTTGGGCGCCACGGTCACCACGGGCATCTCGGCCGTCACCAGCGCCAGCGGGCCGTGCTTCAGTTCGCCAGCCGGGTAGGCCTCGGCGTGGATGTAGCTGATTTCCTTGAGCTTCAGCGCACCTTCCAGCGCAATGGGGTAATGCAGCCCGCGGCCGAGGAAGAGCGCGTTTTCCTTGCGCGCGAAGTCTTCGCTCCAGGCAATGATCTGCGGCTCCAGCGCCAGCACTGCCTGCAGCGCCACGGGCAAGTGGCGCAGTGCTTTCAGCTCGGCCGCTTCCTGCGTTTCGTTCAGGCGGCCACGCACCTGGGCCAGCGCCAGCGTCAGCAGGTACAGGCCGGCCAATTGAGTGGTGAACGCCTTCGTGCTGGCGACGCCGATTTCCACCCCCGCGCGTGTGATGTAGGCCAGCTTGCATTCACGAACCATGGCGCTGGTGCTGACGTTGCAGATGGTCAGCGTGTGCTCCATGCCCAGACTGCGCGCATGCTTCAACGCGGCCAGGGTGTCGGCGGTTTCGCCGCTTTGGGTGATGGTGACGACCAGCGTGCGCGGGTCGGGCACGCTGTCGCGGTAGCGGTATTCGCTGGCAATCTCCACGCTGGTGGGAATGGCCGCAATGCTTTCCAGCCAGTACTTGGCCACCATGCCGGCGTAGCTGCTGGTGCCGCAGGCGAGTATCAACACCCGGTCGATTTCGTTGAAGACGCGATAGGCACCGGCGCCGAAAAGCTCGGGGCTGATGCCCTCCACCCCCTCGAGCGTGTCGGCCAGCGCGCGCGGCTGCTCGAAGATCTCTTTCTGCATGTAGTGGCGATAGGGGCCGAGTTCGGCCGCACCGCTGTGCGCCGTCACCGTGCGCACGGTGCGCTGTACGGGTTGGTAGCGGCCATTGGCGTCGGCAGCACTGATCCACACCTTTCCGAGCTGCATGTCGACGACATCGCCTTCTTCCAGATAGACGATCTGGTCCGTCACACCGGCCAGGGCCATGGCATCGCTGGCCAGAAAGTGTTCGCCCATGCCGGGCATCTGCCCCACGCCCAGCACCAGCGGTGAACCGTGGCGCGCGCCCACCACACGGTGCGGTTCGTCGCGCGAAAAGACGGCAATCGCATACGCGCCGCGCAGGCGCGGCAGCGCAAGCTGCACAGCTTCCAGCAGGTCACCGTCGTAGAGGCTGTGCACCAGGTGGGCGATGACCTCGGTGTCGGTCTGGCTGGTGAACACGTAGCCGCGCTCGCGCAGTTCGGCACGCAGTTCATCGTGGTTCTCGATGATGCCGTTGTGCACCAGGCCGATGCGCGCCACTGGGGTGGCCGGGGCCGCGTCGTCGAGGTTGCCAAAGCCCGTGGCCATGGCATCGACGTTCGCGCCGGCACTGAAGTGCGGGTGCGCGTTGTGCACCGCCGGCGCACCGTGCGTGGCCCAGCGGGTGTGGGCAATGCCGGTGCCGCTGGCCACGCCGTCGGCCTGAACGTTGGCTTCCAGTTCGGCGACGCGGCTGGTGCTGCGCGTGCGCCGCAACGCGCCGCCCTGATGCACGGCCACGCCGCAGCTGTCGTAGCCGCGGTACTCCAGGCGCTTCAGGCCCTCGAGCAGGATGGGAACGATGTTGCGGTTGCTGACCGCGCCGACGATGCCGCACATGGTGGATGTCCTGAAACGTTGGGGTGGCGCATGCTAGAACAGGCTTACCGATGACTTATTGCGATTGTTCACGCCAAATGCAATTTTTAATCTTCACGCGTCATCGGTGCACGTTTCAGCTAACTATTGGCTTCTGGTGACATAAACTTTCACGATGGAACTCGACGCGACTGACCTGCACCTGCTGGATTTGCTGCAGAGCGACGCCTCCCTGTCCAACCAGGCCTTGGCCGACCTGGCCGGCACGTCGCCCGCCACGGCGCTGCGTCGCGTGCGCCGGCTGGTCGATGGCGGCGTCATCGAGCGTCGCGTGGCGCTGTTGAATCCGCAGGCGCTTGGCGCGGGGTTGACGGCGCTGGTGGAGATCACGCTCGACCGCCAGGGCGCCGAACATCTCGACGCCTTCGAGGCCCGCGCTGTGGCTGAAGTCCATGTGCAGCAATGTTGGCGCGTCAGCCCCGGGCCCGACTTCGTGCTGGTGCTGTTTGTGCACGACATGGCGGCGTACCACGCACTGGTGCAGCGCCTCTTCACGCAAGACGCCAATGTGCGAAACGTGAAGGCGTTTTTCAGCGTGAAGCGCGCGAAATTCGAACCGCGGCTGCCGCTGCCCGGATTGGCGTTCAACGCGCCACAGCGCCCGGTGCGATAAAGCCGGGCGCGCGGGCCCCGCGACAGCGTTCACGCCGCCTTCAGCACAGCCAGGCCCTTGAGATATTCGCCCTCGGGGAAGACCAGCGTGGTGGGGTGATCGCATGCGCCTTCCAGGCGCTGCAGGATGACGCCGTCGACGCCGCCGCCTGTACCTCCGCCCCCGCCCCCACCCCCGCCCGCATCCATCGCCGCCCCGGCGACGATCTTGTGGAAGAGGTCGGCGCTGATGCCGCCGCTGCAGCTGAACGTGAGCAGCAGGCCACCCGGCTGCAGCAGCGTCAGCGCCAGCCGGTTGATGTCCTTGTAGGCGCGGCTGGCGCGGTCGGCGTGGGCCGCCGTGGGCGCAAACTTGGGTGGGTCCAGCACGATGGCATCGAAGCGCCGGCCTGCCTTCAGCGCGTCGCGCAGGAACTGGTTCACGTCGGCGTCCAGCGCCTCGCTGCGTGCGGCGTCGAAACCGTTGATGGCGACATGCGCGCTGACACGCTCGATGGCGGGGCCCGATGAGTCGATGCTGGTGACGTGGGCCGCACCGCCAGCAAGTGCTGCCACCGTGAAACCACCGGTGTAGCAATAGCAGTTCAGCACGTTCTGGAAGCCGCCGAACTGCACCCAGCGCTGCAGCAGCGCGCGGTTGTCACGCTGGTCCAGGTAGAAGCCGGTCTTGTGGCCCAGGGCCACGTCCAGCGTCAACTGCCAGGCGTGTTCGGTGATGGTCACTTCCGTGGCGCCGTCACCGCGTAGCCAGCCGGAGACTGCGGGCAGGCCTTCCAGCGTGCGCACGCTGGCATCCGAGCGTTCGTACAAACGCCGGCAGCCGGTGGCCTGCAGCAGCACATCGGCCAGCGTCTGCTTCCAACGCTCAGTGCCAGCGCTGAGGAACTGCGCGCACAGCGTGTCGGCATAACGGTCGACGATCAAACCCGGCAGGCCGTCGGCTTCACCATGAACCAGGCGCACGCCGTTGCTGGCCACCGGCAAGCGCGAGCGCAGCGCCACCGCGCGCGCGACGCGGCGCTCGAAGAAGGCGCGGTCGATGCGCTCGGCTGCATCGAAGCTCAAGGCGCGCACGCGGATCATCGAACTCGGGCTGAAGGCGCCCCAGGCCAGAAAGCCGCCGGCGGCATCTTCCACGCGCACGGTCTCGCCGGCATCGGCCTTGCCGCTGGCAATGCTGCCTTCGAACACCCACGGATGGCGGCGTTGCAGCGAACGTTCCTTGCCGGGGCGCAGACGGATGGATTTCATGGTCTTGATACTGAAGTGTTCCATGCTCCGCGGCGTTGCCCCGCGTCATGAAACGTGGCTCAGCTCTTTCTCTTCGCGCGCGGATGCGCCGCGTCGTAGGCCTTGGCCAGGTGCTGGAAGTCGAGCTTGGTGTAGACCTGCGTGGTGCTGATGCTGGCGTGGCCCAGCAACTCCTGCACTGCGCGCAGGTCGCCGCTGCTCTGCAAAAGGTGGCTGGCATAACTGTGGCGCAGCATGTGCGGGTGCACGCGTGTCGGCAAGCCGGCCTGCACAGCCTGCGCCTGCAGCCGATTCCGCAGCTGATTGGCCGTCAGCCGTGTGCCCAGGCGGCTGACAAAAAGCGCCGGCTCGCCCTGTTTGGCCAGCGTCGGCCGCCACAGCAGCCAGGCCTGCAGCGCTTGCAGTGCCGGCCCGCCCACCGGCACGCTGCGGCGTTTGCTGCCCTTGCCCCGCACGTGGGCGGTGGCGTCAGCCGCGTCCAGCCAGCCACGGGCTTGTGCGTGCAGGCCGGCGCCGGCCTGCACGTCCAGCCCGGTCACCTCGGCCACACGCAGGCCGCAGCCGTAAAGCAGTTCGGTGATGGCGTGATCGCGCGCGGCCAGCGCCGGCGCGGTGTTTTGTGTCTCGTGCGCGGCCAGCGCCACGGCCTGGTCCACCGCCAGCGCCTTGGGCAGTGGTTTGGCGGCCTTCGGCGGGCGCACGCCTTCCACCGGGTTCACCACCACCACCCCGTTTCGCCCCCACCAGCGGAAGAGGCCACGCCATGCCGCAAGATGAATGGCAATGCTGCGCGCCGCCAGCCCGCGCACACGCAACTGCCCCACCCAGCTGCGGATGTGGTGCATCTGCGCCTTGGGCAAGTCAACGCCGGCACCCGCCGCGCTGGCCTGCAGACGCAGCAGCGCTTCGCGGTACATGGCCAGCGTGCGTGCCGCCAGGCGACGTTCCACCCGCAGGTGCGTCAGGAACTCTTCCAGTGCGCAGACCAGTTCAGGCTTCACGCTCACGCCGCGCAAGAATCGATCAAGGCCATGCGCGGAATCGGCTATGCCGGGCCGCTGCAAGGACCCCCTCGGGGAGTGGCGAATGAAGTGAGCCTGGGGGCCGTGTCCTGAACTGGCTATGCCGCGCCGCTGCAAGAGCCCCCTCGGGGGGTGGCGAACGAAGTGAGCCTGGGGGCCTCATCTCAACCGGGCCAGCGCAGCGGACGACACCTCACCGATGCGCATCAGGAACTCGGTGCCCATGTCCGCGGCGTAGCGTGTCGGGTCGGGCGAGCCCAGCACCAGCAGGCCGAATGCGCCGTCTTTTTCGCTGCCGCCCGAACGCAGCGGAATCATCGCCATGCTCGTCACGGTGCTGGCATCGTCCAGCCATTCGCCGGCCTCGAAGCCTGCGTTGACGCCGCAGTAGGGCAGCGTCAGGCTGGACGCGAAACTCTTCACGTCGTCGCTGGCGGGTTCGGCATACACCGCGCCGTTGTGTTCGGCGTCCACGCCCCACAGGCGAATGGCGGCTTGCGGAATGAGGAACTCGTGCTTCAGCGAGGCCACCATGCGGCCCGGCAGTTCGGCGGCTTCTGCGGTCAGCAGGATGGTGCGCGTGTAGCGGTGCAAGCGGTCGGCGATGGCCACGTTTTCCTGGCTGTGGCGGATCATCTCCACCATCTTCATCTCCATGCCCTTGATGCGTTCGCGCAGCATCTCCATCTGCCGCTCTTGCAAGGAAACAGCGCGCTGGCCGTGCGGGCTGGTGAGCTGCACTGCGCCCAGCAGTTGGGCATGGCGCTCGAAAAAGCCGGGCGTGTTGGCCAGGTAGTTGGCGATGTCGGTTTCGGTGATGCCCTGCACCCCTTGCCCGCCCGTCTGATCGCCCGCCTGATCACCTTTAATGAGGTCACTGCTCACAGTTCGATTTCTCCTTGAAAAACGGTTTGTGCCGGGCCGGTCATGAAGACTGGGCTTTCGCCGCCGGCCCATTCGATGCGCAAGTCGCCGCCGCGGGTGTGCACTTCCACCGCCGCGTCCAGCCAGCCCAGAAGCACGCCGGCGACCACCGCCGCACAGGCGCCGGTGCCGCAGGCCAGGGTCTCGCCTGCGTCGCGCTCGTGCACACGCAGCCGCACCTCGCTGCGCGACAGCACCTGCATGAAGCCGACATTCACGCGGCGCGGAAAACGCTCATGCGCCTCTATGCGCGGGCCCCAGCTCGCCACGGGCGCGGTGTCGACATCGTCCACGCGCTGCACCGCATGCGGGTTGCCCATCGACAGCACCGCCACCTCGCAGCCCGGGGCCACGTCGGCCAGCGGCCACAACTCGAAGGCACCCTCGGCACGCGCCTGCAGGCCGCTGGCGTCAAAGGGGATGCGCTCGTGTTCGAAAACCGGCCGGCTCATGTCCACCGTGACGCGCCCGTCTTCTCGCAGCTGCAACGCCAGCACGTTGTTGATGGTTTCCACGGTCACCGTGGTCTTGGTGGTGAGGCCACGCGCATGCACAAAACGTACGAGACAGCGCGCGCCGTTGCCGCAATGTTCCACCTCTTCGCCGCTGGCGCCGTTGTAGATGCGGTAGCGGAAGTCGATGCCCGGCGTGGGGCTCGTCTCCACCAGCAAGATCTGGTCGGCGCCCACGCCGAAGCGGCGATCACCCAGGTGCTGCAGCTGCTGACGGGTCAACGCCAGCGGCGCGGCCGTGCCGTCGAGCACGACGAAATCGTTGCCCGCGCCGTGCATCTTGGTGAAGGGCAGCCGCATGCGGTGCATTGTCGCAGCGGGATGGCACCCACGGCACCCGGCGGCGCACCCGGCGGCGCATCAATACACCGGGCTCGAACCCGGTGGCCGCGTCTTGAACCGCTTGTGCACCCAGAAATACTGCGCCGGCATCGCGCGTATCTGCTCCTCGATGTAGCGGTTCATTTCGGCAGCGTCGGCCTCGGGGTTGCCGCTCGGCCAATGCGTCCAGGCTGGCATGAAACGCACGCGGTAACCCTGGCCGCCGGGCAGCATCTCGGCGATGAGCGGCTGCACCACCATCCCGAGCGACTTCGCCATGCGCGAGGGCGCCAGCAAGGTGGCTGCGGGCTGGCCGAAGAAAGGCACGAAGGCCGCATCGCGCAGGCCGAAGTCCATGTCAGACGCGTTGAAGAAGGCCACGCCCTTCTTGATGGCGCGCACCACCGGTATGGCGCCCTGCTGGCGGTTGAACAGCAACGCCAGCCCGAAGCGCGCGCGGCCCTTGTGGAAGGCGGCGTCCATCACCGGGTTGCTCTGCGCGGTGTAGATGTCGCAGCCCATGCGGGTCTGGAAAAGCTGTGTCGCGGCCCCCGCCACTTCCAGGCCCACGAAGTGAGGCACCAGCCACATCACGGGCTGGCTGCTGCGCTCTGCCAGGTGCACGTCGCCTTCGACGTGGATCAGCCGCTTCAGCCGTTCGGCACTGGCGTACCACAGAACACCACGTTCCAGCAGGCTGCGGCCGGTCCACTGGAAGTGTTCGCGGACCAGGCGGTGGCGCTCGGCCTCGGTCTTCTCAGGAAAACACAGCGCCAGGTTCTTGCACGCCACGTCGCGCCGCGCGCGGCCGAAGCTGTGCAGCAGCAGCCCGAGGCCGCGCCCCAGCAGCGCCAGCACGGGCAACGGCAACCAGTGCAGCAGCCACACCGCGGCCAGCGCCACGCGCGCCAGCCCATTGACCCACGCGCCCCTCATGCGGCGGCCTCGGCCTGTCGGGGCTGCTTGTAGCGGTGGTAGCCCCACAGGTACTGCGATGGCTTTTGCAGGATCACCTGCTCCATGCTGCGGTTGATGGCCAAGGCGGCGGCGGCATCGTCGATGCTGCCGTCTGCTGCGCGTTCGGGCAGCGGCACCGGCAAGGGCTGTGCTCGCACCACGTAGCCCGCGCCGCGCGGCAGGCGCTCGGTCCACAGCACGGCCACGGCAGCGCCTGTCTGCAGCACCAGGCGCGCGGCCAGCGTCATGGTGTAGGCCGGCTGGCCGAAAAACGGCGCCCATACGCCCATGCCCTCGGGCGGCACCTGGTCGGGCAGCAGGCCGAGGGTCTGGCCTTTCTTCAGCGCGCGCAGCATCACGCGCACACCGGCCAGCGTGGCGGGCGCGGTGGCCAGTGCAGGGCGCGCCCGCGCGGTTTCTTCCAGTTCACGCAGCCAGGCCTGGCGCGCCGGGCGATAGAGCACGGTGATGGGTTGTTGCTGGCCGAAACGCTCGGCATAGGCCTGCGCGCTGACTTCGAAGCTGCCCATGTGCGGCGTCAGCAGCACGAGGCCCTTGCCGCGCGCCAGCAGTTCTTCCAGCAGTTCGGCGCCCTCCCAGCGCACGGGGTCGCTGATCGTTCTTTCACGCGGGCGCAGCCACAGGCGCGGCAGCTCCATCACCAGCTTGCCGGCATCGGCCACCGCAGCGCGGCGCTGGGCCTCATTCACACCGGCCAGAGTGGCATTGGCCTTCAGTCGGCGGCGGTAGCTGGGCGACAGCGCGTAGGCCAGCCAACCCATCAACCCGCCCAGGGCGTGCAAAAAGCGCAGAGAACGGCGGGCGAGCCAGGCAAGGGGAAAGGGCATCGGTTCGTATACTCACGCCATCGCCGAGTTAAAGAACAACTTGCGGGGCGATCGCGGGGTGGAGCATAGCGACACACCGCCGGGGTGGCGGGCCAGCAGGCCAGCCCTTCAACAAATCCGCTAAAGCGTTCGCCGCGGCTCCAGAGCATCTGACCAGCGACGACGCGACTCAGTGCAACTTCAATGGAGCTTTATCAGTGGCGAACGACTTCCTCTTCACGTCCGAATCTGTCTCAGAAGGTCACCCCGACAAGGTGGCCGACCAGATTTCCGACGCCATCCTCGACGCGATCTTCAAGCAAGACCCGAAGAGCCGCGTGGCTGCAGAAACCCTGTGCAACACCGGCCTCGTGGTGCTGGCCGGCGAGATCACGACCAACGCCAACGTCGACTACATCCAGGTCGCGCGCGACACCATCAAGCGCATCGGCTACGACAACACCGAGTACGGCATCGACTACAAGGGCTGCGCGGTGATGGTCTGCTACGACAAGCAGAGCAACGACATCGCCCAGGGCGTTGACCATGCGTCCGACGACCACCTGAACACCGGCGCCGGTGACCAGGGCCTGATGTTCGGCTATGCCTGCGATGAAACGCCCGAGCTGATGCCCGCGCCCATCTACTACGCACACCGTCTGGTGGAGCGCCAGGCGCAGTTGCGCAAGGACGGCCGCATGCCCTTCCTGCGCCCCGACGCCAAGAGCCAGGTGACGATGCGCTATGTGGACGGCAAGCCGCACAGCATCGACACCGTGGTGCTGAGCACCCAGCACGCCCCGGAATACAGCCTGGGCCACAAGATGACGGACGCCTTCTACGAGGCGGTGCGCGAAGAGCTCATCAAGCCCGTGCTGCCCAAGGAATGGCTGACCGCCGACACCAAGTACCTTATCAACCCGACCGGCCGTTTTGTCGTCGGCGGGCCCCAGGGTGACTGCGGCCTGACCGGCCGCAAGATCATCGTCGACACCTACGGCGGCGCCTGCCCGCACGGTGGTGGCGCCTTCTCGGGCAAAGACCCGAGCAAGGTGGACCGCTCCGCCGCCTACGCCGCGCGCTATGTGGCCAAGAACGTGGTCGCCGCCGGTCTGGCGCGCCAGTGCCAGGTGCAGGTGGCCTACGCCATCGGCGTGGCCAAACCCATGAACATCACGGTCTACACCGAGGGCACGGGCAAGCTTTCTGACGACAAACTCTCGGCCATCGTTGCCGAGGTCTTCGACCTGCGACCCAAGGGCATCATCCAGATGCTGGACCTGCTGCGCCCGATCTACGAAAAGACGGCAGCGTACGGCCACTTCGGGCGTGAAGAGCCCGAGTTCACCTGGGAGCGCACGGACAAGGTGGACGCGCTGAAGGCGGCGGCGGGGCTGTAAGGCCTGCGGTTCATCCGCAGCACTGACGGCAGACCGGCAGACCGGCAGACGG
>JBBSCV010000134.1:0-9872 GCA_038249925.1 Burkholderiales bacterium | reverse complement strand
ATCGCCGACCGTGCTGAAGACCAGATTCTTGTGCGCGATGCCGCCGCCGGTGCCCAGCAGTTCGATGGCTTCCAGCACCGCATCCAGGTTGTGCGCAGGCTCGCCCATGCCCATGAACACCACCTTGTTGACGGGCCGCAGGGTGCGCGCCAGCACCACCTGGGCCACGATCTCGGCGCTGCCGAGTTGCCGCACCAGGCCGCCAGTGCCGGTCATGCAGAACACGCAGCCGACGGCGCAGCCGACCTGGGTGCTGACGCACACGCCGCTGGTCGGCGTCTTGGCGGGTGCGCCGCTCGATTGAAGCGCGGGTGTGGGGCGCTGACTTCGTCGGTTCAGTCGGTCGGGCTGCAGCAGCACGGTCTCGACCTGCTGGCCGTCCTGCAGGTTCACCAGCAAGCGCATGGACCCGTCCGCGGCAGGATGCTGGCTGTGCACCAGCGCCAGACGTTGCAGTTCATCGACGATCTGCGGCAGTTCGTGGCGCAGTGCCAGCGGCAGGAAGTGCTGCAGCTGCTTGCGCCCGCCTTCCTGCGGCTGCGCCGTCGCCCAGCGGCGCAGCACACGGTCTTCGTGCACCGGCAGCGCGCCCAGGCCGCGCAGGCGTTCGCGCAGGGCGCTGATGTGCATGCCTAGGCCAGGTGTGCGGCGTGGTGCCGCAGGTGGTCTTCGACGAAGCTGGCGATGAAGAAGTAGCCGTGGTCGTAGCCGGCGTGACGGCGCAACTGCAACGGCTGGCCCGCATCGCGGCAAGCCGCTTCGAAGCGGTGCGGCAACAGCTGCTCGACGAGAAATTTGTCGGCCTCGCCCTGGTCGATCAGCAGCGGCGGGCAGCGTGCTCCGGCTTGCATCAGCGCGGTGGCGTCGTGCGCGGCCCAGGCCGCCTTGTCTCGTTCACTGCTTCCCAGATAGCCGATGAAGGCCTTCACGCCCCACGGGCAACGCATCGGCGCGGCAATGGGTGCAAAGGCCGAACAGCTGCGGAACAAGCCCGGGTGGCGCAGTGCCAGCGTCAGCGCGCCATGCCCGCCCATCGAATGGCCGAACACGCCCATGTGAAGCCCGTCGCGCTGCATCACCGGGAAGTGCTGCGCCAGCACCGCCGGCAGCTCGCCGGTGATGTAGCTTTCCATGCGCCACTGGTGCGCCCAGGGCGCCTGCGTCGCATCGAGATAGAAGCCGGCGGCGGTGCCGAAATCCCAGGCCGCGTCGGCTTCGGCAATGCCGGTGCCGCGCGGGCTGGTGTCGGGCGTCACCAGCATCAGGCCGAGCTCGGCCGCCACCCGCTGCGCACCCGCCTTGATGGCGAAGGTTTCCTCGTTGCAGGTCAGCCCGGCCAGGAACATCAGCACGGGCATCGGCTGCGCGTGTGCACCCAGCGCTTGCGGCGGTCGAAACACGCCGAAGCGCATGGGCAGCCCGATGACGGTGGACGAGTGCTTGTAGTAGCCCTGCACGCCGCCGAAGCAGGCGTGTTCGCTGATCACCTCGTAAGTCATCAGACCGTCCTTTCAAAAACCGTCAGAACACGACCACGCTGCGGATGCTCTCGCCGCGCTCCATCAGCTCGAAGCCGTGGTTGATCTCTTCGAGCTTCAGCGTGTGCGTGATCAGCGGGTCGATGCTGATCTTGCCGTCCATGTACCAGTCGACGATCTTCGGCACGTCGGTGCGGCCGCGCGCGCCGCCGAAGGCACTGCCCATCCACACGCGCCCGGTGACGAGCTGGAACGGCCGCGTGCTGATCTCCTGCCCCGCTGCGGCCACGCCGATGATGACGCTCTTGCCCCAGCCCTTGTGGCAGCACTCCAGCGCCTGGCGCATGGTCTTGGTGTTGCCGATGCACTCGAAGCTGTAGTCGGCGCCGCCGTCGGTCAGCTGGATGATCGCGTCGACCACGTTCTCGACGTCTTTCGGGTTGATGAAGTGCGTCATGCCGAACTGGCGCGCCATGGCTTCACGCGCCGGGTTGATGTCGACGCCGATGATCTTGTCGGCGCCCACCATCTTCGCGCCCTGAATCACGTTCAGCCCGATGCCGCCGAGGCCGAAAACGACGACGTTGGCGCCCGCTTCCACCCCCGCCGTGAACAGCACCGCGCCCACGCCGGTGGTGACACCGCAGCCGATGTAGCAGACCTTGTCGAAAGGCGCGTCCTTGCGGATCTTGGCCAGCGCGATTTCGGGCGCGACGATGTGGTTGGCAAAGGTGCTGGTGCCCATGTAGTGCAGGATCGGCTGCCCGTTCAAGCTGAACCGCGAGGAGCCGTCGGGCATCAGGCCCTTGCCCTGCGTGGGGCGTATCGCCTGGCAGAGGTTGGTCTTGCGGCTCAGGCAGAACTTGCACTGCCGGCATTCGGGCGTGTACAGCGGAATGACATGGTCGCCCGCGCGCAGGCTCGTCACACCCGCACCCACCTCCAGCACCACGCCGGCGCCTTCATGGCCCAGGATGGCGGGGAAGAGGCCTTCTGGGTCGGCACCGCTCAGCGTGTACTGGTCGGTGTGGCAGATGCCGGTGGCCTTGATTTCCACCAGCACCTCGCCAGCGCGCGGGCCTTCGAGGTCGACGGTTTCGATGGTGAGCGGGGCGCCGGCCTTCCAGGCCACGGCTGCACGGGTCTTCATGGTGTGTCCTCGTCTGCAGGGGTCCGTGCATTGTGGCCGCGGCCCCCGCACTTTCTGCCTGTCAAGTTCGGGCCGGGCACGCCGACAATGGTTGCAGCATGAAACGATTGTGGCCGCCGCGCTTTCCTCGCTTTGCAGTCTGGCTGCCGGCCTTGCTGCTGGCCGGCCAGGCCGCAGCGTCGCCGCGTGTGGACGATGTCGAACGCAGCCTGCGTGCACAGCCCGAGGCCGCCCTGCGGTCGTTGGCGACCGTGCTGGCCGATGCAACAGGCGATGAACGCGTGCGCGCGCTCTTTTCGCGCGCTGCCTTCCAGCAGCGCATGGCCGATCTGCCGGCCCAGGAAGCCACCGCAAGCGCGCTGGACGAGATGGCCGCCAGCAACCGGCTGGCTGCAGCAGCGGCGCACCTGGTGCGCGGCAACGCCTGGTCTCGGCAGAAGCCCACGAGCCGGGCCGATCGCGCATTGGCAGCGGCCATGGCGGCGCTGCCGCCACAGGCGCCCGACGACCTGCGCATGCGCATCCTGATGGCCCAGGCGTCGGTGCGGCAGTCGCTGGGCCGGCTGGACGAGGCCGTGGCGCTGTACCAGCAAGCCGTGCAGCTGGCTGACCGCACCGGCCCGCTGTGGCGGCGCGCTGAATTGCGCTCGTCGCTGGCCTACACGTTGTTCCTGGCCCGCCAGACCGACAGCGCCCAGGCGCTGAACGCCGAGGCCACCGCGCTGGCCGACCAGGCCCAGGACCTCGGGGCGCAGGCGCGTGCGGCCAACACCGACGCGATTCTCTTCAGCGCACTGGGCCGTCAGACCGAAGAACTGCATGCCTCGCAGCAGGCCATTGCTTTCGCGCGCCAGGCCGGCGACCGTCGCATGGAAGCGCTGACCACGGCCAACCTGGCAGATTTTCACATCAAGCGCGGCGAATACAGCACGGCACTGGCGTTGGCGCAGCAGACGCTGCCGCTGGCGCGCGAGGTGCGCGACCCGACCAGTGAGTCGGTGGCGCTCATCAACGCCGGCCTGGCCAAGATAGGCCTGGGGCGACCCGAAGAAGGCACGGCACTGGTGCGCGAAGCGCTGCTGATCGAAGAACGCATCTCGGGCCTGCCGGGTGTCGCGGACGTGAACCGCGAGCTTGGCCAGGCGCTGGAAAAGGCCGGCCGCTTGAAAGAAGCGTGGGCGGCCTGGGTGGAGCACCGGCGGCTGTCGGACACCGTGTTCCAGCGCGAGCAGCAACAGGCCGTGCTGGAACTGCAGGAAAGCCAGGAAGCCGACCGCCGCAGCCGTGAACTGGCGGCACTGGAAACCGACAACAGCGTCAAGGCGGCGCAGTTGCTGGGGCGTGAACTGCAGCAGCGCTTGTGGGCCCTGGGCCTGCTGGCTGGCGTGCTGCTGCTGGCCGTGGTGGCCGTGCTGCTGCGCCGCATGCGACAAACCAATGCCCGGCTGCACAGCAGCAACGCCGAACTGAAGGTGGCCACCGAACGCGACCCGCTCACCGGCTTGGCCAACCGCCGCCACTTTCAATCGGTGATGCAGCAGACCGCCGCTGCCAGCTTCGAGGGTGCGCTGCTGCTCGTCGACCTCGACCACTTCAAGCGCATCAACGACCGCCATGGCCACGCCGCCGGCGACGCCGTGCTGGTCGAGATGGCGCAGCGCCTGCGCGCGGCGCTGCGCGAAGAAGATCTCACCGTGCGCTGGGGCGGCGAGGAGTTTCTGGTCGTCGTGCGCCAACTGCCCGCCGAGCAGGTGGAAGCGCTGGCCGAACGCCTGCTGGCTGCCATCGGCAGCCACCCCGTGCCTTTCGGCAAGGACACGGTGACTGTGACCGCGTCGATCGGCTTCGCGACCTTCCCGCTGCCGCCGGCGTGCGCCGCGCTGCCCTGGGAACGCGCCATCGACGTCGTCGACACGGCGCTGTACCTGGCCAAGGCCCATGGCCGCAACCGCGCCTACGGTGTGCGTTCGCTGCAGCCCGACATCGCCGCCGGTTGCGCCGAACCCGGCGCGGCGCTGGAAGCCGCCTGGCGCGAGGGGCAGGCCGAACTGGCCCACCTGTCCGGGCCGAACGAACCGATGCGATGGGTGAACAGTGGCGGGCCGACGGTTCCAGAGGTGACGCGGTGAAGCGCGGGCCGCCGTGCACGGTCGAGCCTACGTGTCAGCACCCGCGCATGCACAAGATGCTTCGCTGTCTGCCTGCCGCCGGTCTGGCCTTGCTGCTGACCGGCCCAGCGGCGCTGTGGGCCGCGCCGGCCGGCGCAGTGCAGGCACCCGCATCGAGCCCGGCCGCCGGCCCGGCCCACAGCACGTCCGCCCGATCCAGCGCGCCGCTGGCCGCCGAGCTCGACCAGCTGGTGCAGTGGGGCCAGGACCACCCGATACGGGCCTTGGACCGCGTGGCTGAACTGGCCGCCCAGGGTGGGCAGGCGCGCCCGCTGGCACTGGCGCGTGGCCTGGTAGCCGCCGCTGCAGGTATGCCCGGTGAACTGCAGGCAGCGCTGGTGGCGCTGGCCGCCCTGGCGCCCGACCCGCTGGCGGCTGCCGACGCCGCCCTGGTGCGTGCCGCCGCGGCCGATGCGCGCGGCGACACCGGTGCCGCCCTGGAAGCCGCCACTGCAGCGTTGAAGGGCTACACCGCTGTCTGCACCGCGGGCCAGGGCTGCGACCACCGCGCACGCTGGCGGGCGCTGCAGGTTCTGACCCGGCAAGAGCGTCAGCGCGGCATCTACAGCGCGGCGCTGACCCACGCCCTGGCCGCCGCGGACGCGGCGCGCACGGCCGCCGATGCAGCGCGGGAAGCCCTTGCGCTGGCGGACGCCGCCGACGTGGCCGGCCTGCAGGGCGACGGCGCGGCCGAGCAGAGCTACATCGCCGAGGCCCAGCGCCTGGGGCGGGCAGACGGCGCGCCCTTGCTGCGTTCGAGACTGCAGCTTTATGAAACGCGCCTGCAGCGCCGCCGCGGCGACGCCGTAGCCGCTCGCCGTGCCGCCGCGACGGGCCTGGCGCTGGCGCGTCAGGCGGGCTCGGCCCGGCTGACGGCCCTCCACCTCGTCAATCTGTCGGACGTGCTGGTCACGCTGGCGCAGCCGCAGGCCGCGCTGCGGGCCATAGCCGCCGCGCTGCCCGTGGTGCGGGCTCAGGGCGACCGGGGCACCGAACGCGCGCTGCTGCACAACGCCGCGCTGGCCCACATCAGCCTGGGCCAGGTGGCAGAAGCGCGCCGCAAGATGGACACGGTGCTGGCCGCCTACAGCAAAGGCGGCGCCACCGCCGACCACGCAGCGGCACTGCGCGAATTCGGCGACGCCTTTGCCGCTGCCGGCGACACGCGGGCGGCGCTGCAGCTATTCCACCAGGAGCGCGCGCTGGCCGCCGAGATCACGGCCGACAACCGCGAGGCGACGCTGGCTGAGCTGCATCAACGCTTCGACCGCGAAGCCCAGCAACGCCGGCTGGAACAGCTGAGCCGGGAACGCGTGCTGGTCACGGCCGAACTCGCCAACCGCGCCGTGATGCAGAAGGTCTGGGCCGCCGGTGCTGCCGTGCTGCTGCTGACCGGTTTGCTGGTGGCGCTGATGTACCGCCGCGTGCGGCAACTGAAGCGCCGGCTGGAAGACAACCACGCGCTGCTGCGCGAGCAGAGCCACCGCGACCCGCTGACGGGGCTGCACAACCGCCGCGGCCTGCACGAAACCGTGACCGCGCGCGGCTTGCTGCACCGATTCGAAGGCGCGCTGGTGCTGCTGGACATCGACCACTTCAAGCGCATCAACGACGGCCACGGCCATGCCGCCGGCGACGCCGTGCTGGTGGAGGTGGCGCGCCGCCTGACCGAAGCCGTGCGCGGTGAAGACCTGGTCGTTCGCTGGGGCGGCGAAGAGTTCATCGTCTGCATGACCGGCAGCAGCCTGGACACCCGGGCCGATGCCGTGCAAGCCCTTTCGCGCAGGGTGCTGGAGGCCATCGGTGCCACGCCCGTGGCGCTGCCCGGTGGCGGCGCGCTGCGCGTCACGGTGTCGGTGGGCTATGCCGGTTTCCCGTTGCCCCCGGCAGGGCTGCCGCTGGCGCTGGAACGTGCCATCAACCTCGTGGACATGGCGCTCTACACGGCCAAGAACCAGGGGCGCAACAACGCCATGGGCATCGTGATGACCGCCGCCGATGAGAACGCGGCTTTGAGCGCGCTGGAGGCCGACTTCGACCTCGCGCGCAGCGAAGGCCGCGTGACGCTGGAACGCCTGAACGGCCCGGCTGCGCCTGCGGCGCCCAGCGTCGACACCGCCGCCAGGCTAGAGCAGACCGCCTGAGTTCGCAAGCGCCAGAGGGCAGCCGGCGCGGGCCGGCACGCAGCGGTGAAGAAGGGCAAAGCCGGCGCTGTGCCTGAAACATTTCGCCGCCACCACGACAATCCGTCCATGCTCATCAAGAACAATTTGCGCCGCTCACTCGTGCCCTGTCTGGCTGTGGCTTTCAGCGGCCCTGCCTTCAGTCAGAACGTCGGCCAGAACGTCGGCCAGAACGCTGCACCGCCGGCCACTGCGGCCTCGGCGCCGCCGCGCGTGGCACCCGCTGTGCCTTCGGCAAAGCCCACGCCCGCAGCGCCCGCATCCGCCAGCCCCACGCAGCGCATCGAGATCACCGGCGGCCGCGACAACGACACCACACAGCGCCGCCAGTCCACGGCCGCCAAGATCGTCATCGGCCGCGAAGAGATCGACAAGTTCGGTGACGCCACGGTGGGTGAAGTGCTGCGCCGCCTGCCCGGTGTCACCACACCCGGCGCGCCCGGCCGCGGCGGCCCGCCACGCCTGCGCGGGCTGGGCGGCGGGTTCACGCAGCTGCTCATCGACGGCCAGCGCGTGCCGCCGGGCTTCAGCCTGGAGAGCCTGACACCCGAGCAGGTGGAGCGCATCGAAATCTTGCGCGCACCCACGGCCGAGACCGGCGCGCGGGCCATTGCAGGCACCATCAACATCATCACGCGCGAAGGTTTTCGCCTGCGCCTGAACGACGTGCGCATCGGCATCGGCATCGAAGACGGCCGTGTCACACCGGGCTTGAACTGGACGCACAACAACAGCGCCGGCGACCTGATCTACAACCTCTCGGGTTCGCTGTTCCAGCGCCTGCAGACCAACGACAACGAGACCCGCACCACGGTGGCCAACGCCGCCACGGGCGTGCTGCAGGAAGACCGCACGCAACGCAGCCAGTCGCGTGACGAACGCCTCGGCGGCAACTTCACCGGCCGCCTGCAGTGGCGCCTGGGCGAGGGCGGCGATGTCTTCTCGCTGACGCCGTCGGTCTTCCACTCCCAGGGCAAGACGAACGGCAGCTACACGCTGACGCAGGCCGTGCAGCGCCCGGGCCGCGCGGTGCTGTACGACTTCGGCGACAGCAGCAGCGAGCTCAGCTTCACGAATGCGCGGCTGAACGCGCAGTGGCGCCAGCGCCTGGGCGGCGTGCGCGCCGAGCTCAACGGCGGCGGCGGCAGCTTCCAGTCCGAGAACCAGACGCTGCGCAACGACTTCAACACCGGCGGCAGCCAGGCCGCGCGCACGCTGCGCGACGACAGCCGCACGCGACAGAGTTCGATCGACCTGAAGCTGAAGTTTTCCGGCGTGGCGGGCGGCAACGACCAGGGCGGCGAACACAGCCTCGTGGGCGGTGTCGACGTCGATGCAGCGCGCCGCAGCGAAAACCGCAGCACGGTGCAGAACGGGCTGCCAACACTGAGCAACTTCGGCGACGACCTGCAGGCGAGTTCGCTGCGCCTGGCCGCGTTCGCGCAGGACGAATGGAACATCAACCCGAACTGGTCGGCCCACGCTGGCTTGCGCTGGGAAGGCATCACCACACGCGGCGACAGCGCCGCCGCCAGCACAGGCACAGGCGGCCAGCCGCGCCCCACCAACCGCAGCAGCGTGTGGACGCCGCTCGTGCACGCGGTGTGGAAGCCCGACCCGAAGAGCCGCGACCAGGTGCGCATGAGCCTGACGCGCAGCTACCGCAGCCCCGACCTCAACAACCTGATCGCGCGGCCCACCATCAACCGCGACTACGACCCCGACACCGGCAGCAACATCGAGACCGCGCCCGACCGCGCCGGCAACCCGAACCTGTTGCCCGAGCTCGCTACAGGCGTGGACATCGCCATCGAGCGTTACCTGCAAAGCGGCGGCGTGCTCAGCGCCAACCTGTTCCACCGCCAGATCAGCAACCTGATGCGCGGCGCCACGCGTCTGGAAAACGTCAGCTGGAGCCCCTTTCCTCGTTATGTGCGGCGCATGCAGAACATCGGCGACGCCACCACCTCGGGTCTGGAGCTGGAGGCCAAGTTCAGGCTCGACCAGCTCATCACCGGGGCCACGCCAGTGGAGTTGCGCAGCAACCTGTCGCTCTTCAACAGCAGGGTCAAGGCCGTGCCTGGGCCCGACAACCGCCTCGACCAGCAGGCCAGGGCCACCGCCAACTTCGGCGCCGACTACCGTCTGCGCGGCGTGCCGCTGACGCTGGGCGGCAACGTCAACTGGGTGCCGTCCACGACCACGCGCATCGAAGCCGACCAGACCGTCAGCACCAGCAGCAAGCAGGTGTGGGACGCCTACGCGCTGTGGACGCTGAACCCCAACACCGGTTTGCGTCTGCTGGGCAGCAACCTGAACCCGCGCGACTACGCCAACACCAGCACCAACGACAGCGTGATCGCAGGCGTCACAGAACGCACCCGCCAGCGCACCGTGGGCCCGAGCTTCGTGAACTGGCAGCTGCGGCTGGAGCTGAAGCTCTAGGGTAGGCCCGGGCGCGCGGGCGCGGGCAGCGGCGGCACACTGCACGCCTTCGTCGCCTTTTCAGGACACTCCGAATGAGCACCCGCCGCCACGTCCTTGCCTCTGCCTCTTTGCTGACCCTGCTGGGGCCAGCGAGCGTCTTGTCGGCCCGCGCCCAGACCGGCTGGCCCAACAAGCCGGTACGCATCGTCGTGCCGTTCGCCGCCGGGGGCACCACCGACATCCTGGCACGCGCCATCGCGCCCGAACTTCAGCGGGTGTTCGGCCAGCCCTTCGTTGTCGACAACAAGCCCGGTGCGGGGGGCAACAACGGCAGCGCAGAGGTGGCCAAGTCGCCCAACGACGGCTACACGCTGCTGATGGGCACGGTGGGCACGCATGCCATCAACCCGTCGCTGTACCCGAAGATGCCCTACGACGCCGTCAAGGACTTCGCGCCCGTCACGCT
>JBBSCV010000133.1:0-9890 GCA_038249925.1 Burkholderiales bacterium | reverse complement strand
TGCATACGCGCCGGCGGCAAGCACAACGACCTGGACAACGTGGGCTACACCGCGCGCCACCACACCTTCTTCGAGATGCTGGGCAACTTCAGCTTCGGCGACTACTTCAAGAAGGACGCCATTGCCTACGCCTGGGAACTGCTCACCGTCCACTTCAAGCTGCCCGCCGACAAGCTGTGGGCCACTGTGTACGCCGAAGACGACGAGGCCTACGACATCTGGTTGAAAGACATCGGCTTGCCCGCCGAGCGCATCGTGCGCATCGGCGACAACAAGGGCGGCCGCTACATGTCCGACAACTTCTGGATGATGGGCGACACCGGACCGTGCGGCCCGTGTTCCGAAATCTTCTACGACCACGGGCCTGATGTCGAAGGCGGCCCGCCGGGCAGCGCCAACGAAGACGGCGACCGCTACATCGAGATCTGGAACAACGTCTTCATGCAGTTCAACCGCACTGAAGACGGCGTGATGCACAAGCTGCCCAAGCCCAGTGTCGACACCGGCATGGGCCTGGAGCGCCTGACCGCAGTGCTGCAGCACGTGCACAGCAACTACGAGATCGACATCTTCCAGGCCCTGCTGGCTGCTGCCAAAGCGGCCGTGGACGGCGCCGCACCGGCCGGCAACGACTGCGATGCCGACAGCCCGAGCCTGAAGGTGATTGCCGACCACATCCGCGCCTGCAGCTTCACGGTGGTGGACGGTGTCATTCCCGGCAACGAAGGCCGCGGTTATGTGCTGCGCCGCATTGCACGCCGCGCCATCCGCCACGGCTACAAGCTGGGCGCACGCAAGCCGTTCTTCCACAAGCTGGTGGCCCCGCTGGCGGCTGAGATGGGTGACGCGTACCCCGAACTGCGACGCGACGCAGTGCGCGTGACCGAGGTGCTGAAAGTCGAAGAACAGCGTTTCTTCCAGACCATCGCTAACGGTATGGAGTTGCTGGAGCAAGAATTGAGAGCGCTCGGCAACGCGGTGGCGGCGGCGCCGTATGGACTTAACCGTATTGCAGAAATGGCGACTGGCCAGCCTGCGCATCTCAGACTGATCGTTCTCAGCGGCGAAGTGGCCTTCAAGCTGCACGACACCTTCGGCTTTCCGCTCGACCTGACAGCCGACGTCTGCCGCGAACGCGGCGTGACGGTCGACAGCGCCGGCTTCAACGCCGCCATGAACCGCCAGCGCGAGAACGCGCGCGCTGCGGCCAAGTTCAAGGTCGCTGCTGGCTTGGCCTACGAAGGCGCGGCCACGGCCTTTCACGGCTACGAGCACCTGGTGTGCGAGCGCAGCCAGGTGGTGGCGATCTATATCGAGGGCACGCAGGTGCCGAAGGCCAGCGCCGGCGACGACGTTGTCATCGTGCTCGACCACACCCCCTTCTATGCCGAAAGTGGTGGCCAGGTGGGCGACACCGGCGAGTTGCGCAACGCCCGCAGCCGCATCGTGGTGGAAGACACCGTGAAGGTCACGGCCAACGTGTACGGCCACCAGGGCCGCGTGCTGGAAGGCGAGCTGGGGGTGGGCGACACGGTCGACGCGCGCGTCGACACCGAGCACCGCGCCAAGACCGTGCGCAACCACAGCGCCACCCACCTGATGCACAAAGCCCTGCGCGAGGTGCTGGGCGCCCATGTGCAGCAGAAGGGCAGCCTGGTCACGGCCGAGCGCACGCGTTTCGACTTCGCGCACAACGCCCCGGTGACGGACGCGCAGGTGGCGCAGATCGAAGCCCTGGTCAACGCCGAGATCCTGGCCAACGCGGCCACGCAGGCGCGTGTGCTGCCCATCGAAGAAGCGCAGAAAACCGGCGCGATGATGCTCTTCGGCGAGAAATACGGCGACGAAGTGCGCGTGCTCGACATCGGCAGCAGCCGCGAACTCTGCGGCGGCACGCATGTGCAACGCACCGGTGACATCGGTCTCTTCAAGATCGTTGCCGAAGGCGGCGTGGCCGCCGGCGTGCGCCGTGTCGAAGCCGTCACTGGCGGCAACGCACTGGCCTATCTGCAACAGCTGGAAGGCACCGTCAACGGCCTGGCCGGCAGCCTGAAGGCAACGCCGGCTGAAGTGCCCGGCCGCGTGGCCGCGCTGCAAGACCAAGTTCGTGCGCTTGAGAAGGAAATCACCGCGCTGAAGGGCAAGCTGGCCTCGTCGCAAGGCGATGAACTGCTGGCCCAGGCGGTGGACGTGGGCGGCATCAAGGTGCTGGCTGCCACGCTGCAAGGCGCCGACGCCAAGGCCCTGCGCGAGACGCTGGACAGGCTGAAGGACAAGCTGAAGACCGCCGCCATCGTGCTGGCCGCAGTCGAAGGCGGCAGGGTGCAGCTGGCCGCGGGCGTGACGGCCGACAGCATGGGCCGTGTGAAGGCCGGCGAGCTGGTGAACTTCGTCGCCCAGCAGGTGGGCGGCAAGGGCGGCGGCAAGGCCGACCTGGCCATGGCTGGCGGCACTGACGCCGCGGCCTTGCCGGCGGCGCTGGCCAGCGTGGCTGGCTGGGTGGGCAGCAGGCTCTGAGCTTGTTGGCGCTTTGTTGGCGCAACAGCAGCGCGCCAAACAAACTGCTCAGCGGCCAAGTGCCACACTGCAGCGGCGCCAGTCAGCGCCATCGACCGGCCCTCTCAGAGAGCCTTAGACCGCGATGGCCCTGACCAGGGTGAATGCCCTTGCGACGCCGCCGCGACCGGCCAGGTTGGTGGCCAGGTGGCGCTGCTCCCCTGGGTTGCCTGCCGCCTGCGCAGCCAGTCTCTCGGGCACCCGGTTCTGCACGGCTCCGGCCGCGCTGTCCTGCACCTGCACACGCCAAGAGCGCGCAGCGGACCGCTTCACCAGCACCCAGACGCAGGGTCTGGAAATTGCCATTTGCGCCATGGTGCCCGGTTCAGGTCTTGTCACCCGCAGCGCCAGCACCGGCCCGGCCCGCACCTTTACCGCCGACACGCGAATACCCATCGTCGACTGTTCGGGCAGGACATGCAGGAGCACCTGCTCCTGAGGCCAGCGAATGCTGCGTCCGAAGAGTGGAGCGCCGCCCCCGGTACCCACATGGCGCTGCCAGGCGGAAGCGCTGTCCAGCAGCAGTGTCATCGCCACTTCGCTATCTGCGGGCCGTGGCAGCTGGCACAGGGCCTGGCTGTGCTGGGCCAGGATGCGGGACTGCCCCAGCGCCGGCAGGGTGACCAATGCCAGCAGGCCAGCCAGGGCCAGCGCGATGGCAAGTTGATGGTTCACCGCAGGTCCACGCGCTTGGCTACTCGGGGACCACTCGCGGCCGGGGTTTCGGCTGGCGCGCGTTGGCGCACTGGGCTGGCGCTGCCGGTGGTCTGCGGCGAGATTCCGGCCAGTGGTGCTACTTCCATCGTCAGGTCGTTGCGGTTGCCCGTCAGCGTTAGCGTGGTCAGGTCGCGTCCTGCCGGCAGTACCGGAAAGGCGCCACAGGCCTCCCCGCGCTGGCAGACGAAGCCGTCGTTGTCCAGGTCGCCGCCGACGAGAATCTGCACCTGAGGCAGGGCCCAGCCGGTGGCGGCCCAGTTGTAGCCACCGCTGCCGCGCGTGGCCAGAACGCTGCGCACGACTCTGCCATTTGCTGGATCGATGAGCAGCACGTAAAGCGGGCCCAGATCGCCGCCGGCGGCAACACTGCCCCCAGTGCCTGGCTGGGCGAAGCTGAGCTGGACCGTGAAGCTGCGCGATGGCGTGAGGTTGACCGTCAGCCGCGGAAAGTACGACCCCGGGCCGAGGCCGGCGCGGTTCACTTCCACGCTGTAACGGCCCAATCGTGTCGTCGCGTTCACGGCGGCAGCGGTCACAGTGACCCGAGTGCTGTCGCTGGTGATGGAGCTCACCGTTTCGCTGCCTGCGGTGGCGAGATCGAGCTCCAGAGTGGCACTGCTCTGGAAGCTGCCGAAGTCGATACTCGACGGCGACGCGACCACCCTGCCGGCTGACGCAGGCGGCGCAGGCGTGCCCGCGGCCCCCAACGCCGCTGCCACGGCCTTGGCGGCGTTGACCAGGCCGAAGCCAGTGTCCAGGTCACGGCCGACGGCGCCGAGATCGTCGGTCAAGGCGCCGCTGGCCAGCAGGTCGCCGACCTGGGCAACGCTGATCAAGGGGTTGACGTAGCGCATCAGTGCCATCACGCCGGCGACGTGCGGCGATGCCATCGACGTGCCCTGCGAGGGCCCGGAACTCGCCAGGCGCCGCCCGCTGGCATCGAAAGCGCCGAGAGCGCTGAACACACCGTCGGGCGCGCCCGAGCCGGTGGTGCTTTGGCGCAGATCACCGCCAGGTGCGGCAACGCTGAGCGCGCTTCCGCTGTTGCTGTAGCGGGTGAGCTGCTTCTGCGCGTCGAGTGCAGCGACGCCGATCACGCCCGTGCAATTGGCCGGCGCGCCGACTGCCACCCGCTGGCCGATGTCGTTCCGGCCCGAGTTTCCTGCCGCCGCCACGACGATGACGCCGGCGGCGCGTACGCGGGAGATGGCGTCCAGATAGGCCGCGTCGCAAGGGCCGTCTGCGCCCAGGCTCAGGTTGATGACGTCGGCCCGCCGTGCCGGCAGGGTGCCGGAATTGTTGGTCAAGCGGGCTGCGTAGAGCATCGCGTTGATGATGTCGACCTGACGCGCCCCGCCCGTGGAGCGAAACACACGCAGCGGCAAGATCTGCGCCATGGGCGCCGTGCCGGCGACACCGCTGCCGTCGTAGGTGGCAGCGGCCACGGTGCCGGCAACGTGGGTGCCATGGAATACGGGCTGGTCGGTGGCCACGGCGGTGTTGTCGCCCGAAGCCGTGTTGCCGTCGCCGGCCACGGCGGTGGTGATGAACGCACGGCCGTTGGAGAACAGCTGCGGCTGCAGGTCGGGGTGGTCGAGCATCACGCCGTCGTCGATCACGGCCACCACCGGGCGCTGCGCCGGCTGGTTCGGCAGCTGGGTGATTCGACTCATTGCGGCAGGCAGGTTGATCTGCTCGTAGTGCCAGCGTTGCAGGTTGTAAGACCGGTCGTTGGGCGGAAATTCGCCGACCAGCGCTTGACGGGTGGCGGGCCAGTCGAGCTGGACATAGACGAATGCACCTGTCTGCTGCAGCGCCTTGGCCAGCTTGTACTGTGCCAGGACGTTTTCCTGGGCCTGGTCGTCGATGGGTTGGGTCGGCCGGGCCTGCCGCGCAGAAAGTCGGCGCGCTCGCTCTTCAGCGCCGCTCTTGCCGGCCAGTCGCGCCAGTGCCAATGCCCGGCCTTCGGCCCCGGAAGGCAGAGTCAGCCAGTGCGGCACCGCTTCGTCGGCTGCGCCGACCGGTGCTTGGCCCACCAGCATCGCTTGGCCGATGCCGGCAGCCTGCAAGCGGTTTTCGGCGGCGGCGAGTTCGGCCGGCGGCAAAGGGCGGGCCTTGGCCAGCAGGTGCCCACTGTCCACTGCCAGCGCGCGGGTGCTGTTGGCACAACTGCCCGCGCCGCCAGGTGCGCCGATGCGCAGGCTGTAGATCGACGCCTTGCGGTAGGCATAGACGTTGACGATGTAGCGGCCGGTGGTGTTGACGCGGATGCACTCGAAGCGTTCGTTGACGCCGTCCGAACTGCCGACAATGGCACCGGCGGTCGAGTACAGGTAGAGGTCGACGTCGGTCTGCGCGGGATCGCTGGCGAATTCGAGTTCAACGACTTGGCCAGCCACCAGGTCGACGGCGAAGTAGTCGTCCCTGTCGCCGACACTGAAGTTGTTGCCCTCTGGGCCAGTGCGAACCTCGTTGACGGTTCCTGTCAGCAACAAGGGTGTCTGCAGCGGCTGTGCGGTGGTGACGGTGTCGTTGACACGGTAGTCGCCTTGGCTGAATTGGCTGGTGTCGTTGGTGTCGGAGTCCACGCGCGACGTCGGCGAGACGAGCAGGCTGCCGGACAGGTTGAAGCTTGTCGGGGCTGGTGCCGGTGCCGGGCTTGGTGCGGGTGCGGGTGCAGGTGCAGGTGCAGGTGTGGGTGCCGGTGCCGGTGCAGGTGCAGGTGCAGGTGCAGGAACCGGGGCGGGCCCGGCTGTCGGGCCGTCGCTGCCACCACCGCCACCACCACCGCAGGCTGCAACGGCCACGGCCACGAACAGACTTGTCAAGCTCGAGCGCATCGTCTTCTCCCTTGAAATGAAAGTCTCTGCCGACGTCATGGCACAGCTTCGTGCACTCTCGGCTTCAGACAGAATATTTCGCCTGTTGTACCGCCGATGGCAAGGGTGTGGGCCGGATGCACCCATCAGAGGGCCCAGGAGCGCTTGTCGCGTATCGCAACCCTGCGCTCGATTTCTTCGCTAGTTCGGCATCACGTCGAAAGCCACCGTCAGGCGCTCTGCGGTGCTGTCGAAGGGCCGCGTGCCATGCCAGGCCATCGACGGGAAGAGCACCAGCCGCCCGGGCTGCGGCTGCAGCTCGCGCTGCACCAGGCTGTCGAGGTCGATGCCCGGCAGCGGCAGGTCGGGCCGGCCGAAGCGCAGCCAGCCCTGGCGTGCCGTGGTGTCGGCGCAGACCTCTGGCACGGTGACGTAGTAGGCCGAACTGAGCCAGCCGTGCGGGTGCACGTGGTCGGTGTGAAAGCCCTGGCGCTGCAGGCGCGACGACCATGAATCGGTGAACTGCCAGCCCGCCGCAGCGGCGCCGCGTTGCGCCAGGAAGGGGTGGCTGGTGTCATCGGGCAGCGCCGCGATGTGGCGCGCCACCGCTTCGGCGATGCGCGCCTTCAGCGCGTCCACGAGCGGGTGACCCTGGTCGAAGAGCTTGCCCACCGTTTGTGTGCCGCCGCGCAGCGTCTGGTCGATGGGGGCCCGGCGGTCGTGGTGCAGGCGGCGCAGTTCGTCGGCCAGTGCCGCATTGAAGGCGGCCATGTTCGCAAAGCCGGGTGGTGCTGCCAGGTCGTAGGACTGCACCAGGCGCTGCGGGTCGTCGGCCCAGTCGGCACGCGGATCGCCCAGCAGCCGCCACGCCAGCGCACGCAACGCCTGCGCATGCTGGTGCTGTGGTGCGTGCAGGCAGGCGGCTTCGGCGGCCCCCCGTGCGGCCTCGGGCCGGCCGGCTTGCAGCAGGCTGGCGGCGTGGTTGGCGTGCACTTCGCCGTCGCCGGGCGCCAGGTTCACGGCCTGGGCGTGCGCGGCCAGGCTGGCTTCCACTTCGCCCAGGCGCATCAGGCAGCGGCCCAGGCCGTCGTGCATGGCGGCGGCGCGTGGCAGCGCCTGCAGCGCCTGGCGGTAGGCGGCGGCGGCATCGCCGAAGCGTTCTGCGCGCCACAGCAGGTGGGCGTGGATGCCGGCCAGCGCCGGCGGTGCATCGCCCTGTGCCTGACCTGCGCGCAACGCGTCGCCCAGTTCTGCGCGAATCTCGGCGTCGAAGTGCTCGTCGCCCAGGCGCCAGCGCAGCCGCGCGAGGTCGAAGTGCGCCAGCACGTGGCCGTGGTCACGCGCCAGGGCGGCGCGGTAGGACTGCAGCGCCTCTTCATGCCGACCCAGGCTTTGCAGCGTGTTGCCACGGTTGTAGTGGGCATCGGCAGCGTTGAGCCCCAGCGCGGCGGCGCGGTCGTGCAGGGCCAGCGATTCTTCGTGGCGGTGGCCGCGCTGCAGCAGCACGGCGCGGTTGTGCAGCAGGCCGAGGTGGTCGGGTGCCACGCTCAGGGCCTTCTCCAGCGTGCGCAGGGCCGAATCGATATGCCCCAGGTCGCCTTCGATCTGCGCATGCAGTTGCAGCATCGCGATGGTGGGTTGCGGTGCATGGCTCAGCGCGCGGTTCAGGCTGGCCGCGGCTTCCGGCATGCGCTCGCCTGCATGCAGCGCGCGCGCCTGGTTGTAGTGGGCGTCGGGGTAGGCAGGCTGCAGTGCAATGGCGCGTTCATAGCAGGCCAGTGCTTCCTCGCCACGGCTGCCGGCCAGCAGCAGGTTCCCGAGGTTGTTCCACACATGCGGCTGACGGGCGTCGGCTTCCAATGAGCGGCGCAGCAGTGCCTCGGCCTGCACGTTGTCGCCCCGCTGGCGCGCCAGGCCGCCCAGCAGCTGCAGCGCTGCCGGGTGTTCGGGCTGCAGGCGCAAGGCTTGCTGGTAGGCGGCTTCGGCGCTGGTGGTGTCGCCCTGTTGCTGGGCCTGGAAGCCGGCCTGCACCCAGGCGTGGGCAGTGGTGGGCGTGATGTTCATCGGCGGCGAGCATAAGCGGCGGCCGGGCCGCAACGGCAGCTCTGGGATCGTCCATCAAAAAGGGGCCCGAAGGCCCCTGCTGTGCGTGTCAAGCCGAGCCGTCAGAACTCGTAGCGCAAGGTGGCCTGCACGGCCCACTGCGATTCGCCCGACTGCTGGCGCGTGGTGAAGTCTTCCAGCGAGCCCAGGCTGTAGACGTAGCGCCCACCTTCCAGGCCGTTGAAGTTCACGAAGCTGCGGTTCGACGGGAAGCCGATCTCGTCGACGCGGCCCCACTTCTTGTTCAGCAGGTTGCCAAAGTTCAGCACGTCGAGGGTGAACGTCGTCTTGTGGCTCTTGATGAAGCCGGGCAGTTCCTGGCTGAAGCGCACGTCGAAGCTGTTGACCCAGGGCGCGAAGCTGTTGTTGCGCCCCACCACGCCGCCCTTGGCTGCGGCCAGCGCCGGGTTGCCGTTGACGATCTCCCAGAAGCGCGTTTCCTCAGCGGCGCCGCCGCGGAATATGACTTCGTTGGCGCCGGGGCCGGTGGGGATGTACATCAGGTCGTTGCCGCCGATGCCGTCGCCGTTCAAGTCGTTGATGTAGGTCCAGCTGTAAGGCTTGCCGCGGCGGCCCTCATAGAACACACCCACCGAACTGCGGTAATTGCTGACGAAGGCCTTGGCCCAGCTCAGGCTCGCGCTGACGCGGTCCTTGATCAGGTAGTTGCTGTTCTGCAGCACTTCTTCGTTGGGGTCGAAGGTGAGCCGGTTGTTCCAGTTCGAGTTCGAGGTCGAGGACGTGAGCGGGCTCACTTCCTTGGCCGACGTCTTCGTGTAGGCCAGGTTCCAGCCGAACCCGGCCTGCGCCTGCTGGCCGACCGACAGCGTGATCGCCTCGCTGTAACCCAGGCTCGTCTTGCGTGCGAGCAGGGCGTTGTTGAAGGCCGGATTGCTGAGCGCGCGGTTGCGTGAGCCTACGCAGCTGAAGCCTGCGCCTGTGGCCGAGGTGCTGAAGGTGCCGCCCGTCCAGCAATTGCGGTTGTAGGTCTGCGGGGTGAAGAACAGGCGCCGACCGTCTGGACCGGTGGCTGTGGCGTTGCCCAGGTTCAGGTTCTGGTAGTAGACGGCAGCGTTGTTCTCGATGCGCAACCACTCGGCGCCCACCGTCAGCCGGCCCACCACGGGCAGCGGCGGCAGCTCGGCGTCAATGGCCAGGTTGGCCTTCCACACCGAGGGTTGCTCGAGGTCGCTGGAGATGAAGTCGACGTTCGCCGCAGGCGCCGTGCTGCCAAGCGCAGGCTGCATCGCCGGGTTCGGGTTGAACCGCACTTGGCTGCTGTTCGACGCCGCCCTGCTGCAGTTGGTAAACGAGGTGCACTGCAGCTGGCCCACAGCGACGCCGGTGTTGCTGAACGGGTTGCTCAGCCAGACGTTGGCCGCTGCACCCTGGAAGAGGCCGAATCCGCCCCGCAATTGCAGGCGATTTTCCGGCGTGCCCAGGTTCCAGTTGAAGCCAAGCCGGGGCTGCACCAGGTTGTTGCCGTCCAGGGTCTCGTCGTTGCGCACGCCAAAACCGCCTGTCGCGCGGCCGGTCACGGGGTCGGCGGCGCCCGGCACGCTGGAGGCCGCGGCGTTGAAGAGCGGCTTGGTCGGCACCTGGTTCCGGTCGATGCGCACGCCCACCATCAGGTTGAACTTGTCATTGACCTTGAAGGTGTCTTGCAGAAACAGCCCGGTATTGGCAAAGCTCCAT
>JBBSCV010000132.1:0-9897 GCA_038249925.1 Burkholderiales bacterium | reverse complement strand
GTGCCTTGCCAGCTGACGGCGCAGTTCTTGGCCAGGATGGTGATGCCGCGCTCGCGCTCGATGGCGTTGTTGTCCATCACGGTGTCGACGACTTTTTCGTGTTCGGCGAAGGTGCCGCTCTGGCGCAGCAACTGGTCGACCATGGTGGTCTTGCCGTGGTCGACGTGGGCGATGATGGCGACGTTGCGGATGGCTCTTTGGGTCATGACGATACTTCCTGAACTTCGATGGGGCTCAGCAGGCGATCTGCGATCAGTTCGCCTGCGGTGATATGGGCGGTGCCGAGAAAGGCACCGAAAGACGCGCCGAACGACGCCACCGTGGCGTCGGGGGGCTCCGGCGGGCGCCGGTAGACACGCACCGCGGGAGCGTCGGCCAAGCCCACGCGGCGGCGCAGCCCGCTCAGGAAGCGGCCAGCCTCGTCATCCTGCAAGTGCACGGCAGGCCAGGCGGCCAGCAGCGTGTCGGCGGGCCGCAACTGAGCCTCGCGTTCGGCTTCGTTCATGGCCTGCAGGGCTTCCAGCGTGATGGCGTGCTTCAAGTCGAGCGGTCCACTGCCGGTGCGGCGCAGCGCGCTCAGGTGCGCACCGCAGCCGAGGGTCTGCCCGATGTCTTCTGCCAGTGTGCGGATGTAGGTGCCCTTGCTGCAGGCCACGTTCAGCACCACGGAAGGACTCTGCCAGTCGATGATGTCAATGCTGTGTATCGTGACTTCACGCGCTGCCCGTTCGATCTCGACACCAGCGCGGGCGTATTCGTAGAGCGCACGGCCCTCGTGCTTCAGCGCCGAATGCATCGGCGGCGTCTGCGCAATGCGCCCAGTGAAACGTTGGCAGGCAGCTTCAATGGCACCGCGGTCGACGTCGACGGCGCGCTCTTCGATGACTTCACCTTCACGGTCGCCCGTGGTCGTGCGCTGGCCCAGGCACAGCGTGGCGGTGTAGCGTTTGTCAGCGTCCAGGCTCACCTGGCTGAATTTCGTGGCAGCGCCAAAGCAAAGCGGCAACAGGCCGGTGGCCAGTGGGTCCAGCGTGCCCGTGTGGCCGCCCTTTTCGGCGCGCAGCATGCCCTTGGCCTTCTGCAAAGCATCGTTGCTCGTCCAGCCTAGCGGCTTGTCGAGCAGCAAAACGCCATGCAGCGGCCTGCGGGGAGTGCGCACCGGCTTGTTCATCAGTCTTCTTTGGCGCGCACGCTGTTGGCACGCGCAATCAACGCCGAAAGATCGGCAGCGCGTTCGGTGGTTCTGTCGAAATGAAAATGCAGCGTCGGCACGGTGTGGATGGACAAGCGTTTGAAGAGCCCATTGCGCAGGAAGCCCGCAGCCTCGTTCAGCGCCGCGGCGCTGTCTGCGGCTTCGCCCACCAGCACCGAGAAATAAATCTGTGCGTGCGCGTAATCGGGCGTGACCTCGACGCTGTTGATCGTGACCATGCCCAGCCGCGGGTCCTTCAGGTCGCGGATGAGTTCGGCCACATCGCGCTGTATCTGGTCAGCGACGCGGTAGCTGCGGTTCGGGACGGATTTTTTGTGTCTCATGGGTATCCCTTCAAGCGAGAAGCCCCGCCAAGGCGGGGCTCCCGAAGCACAGATCAAGCCGCATGCGCGGAACCGGCTCCGCCGGTTCGCTGCATGAGCCCCCTCGGGGGGCAGCGACCGGAGGGAGCGTGGGGGCGTCAGTTCACAGCGTGCGTGCCACTTCCTTCACCTCGAAGAATTCGAGCTGGTCGCCTTCCTTGATGTCGTTGTAGTTCTTCAGCTTGATGCCGCACTCGAAGCCTTCCTTGACCTCGCGCACATCGTCCTTCAGGCGTTTCACCGACTCCACTTCGCCGGTGTAGATCACCACGTTCTCGCGCAGCAGGCGGAAGCGCGAATTGCGAATCACCTGGCCGGCGGTGATCATGCAACCCGCCACCGTGCCGATCTTGCTGGCCACGAACACGGTGCGGATCTCGGCTGTTCCGATGACCTCTTCTCGCTGTTCAGGCGCCAGCATGCCGCCCATGGCTGCCTTGATCTCGTCCACAGCGTCGTAAATGATGTTGTAGTACTTGATCTGGACGCCGTTGCCTTCGGCCAGCTTGCGCGCACCGGCATCGGCACGCGTGTTGAAGCCGATGATGATCGCCTTGCTGGCGATGGCCAGGTTGACGTCGCTCTCGCTGATGCCGCCCACTGCGCCGTGCACGATCTGCACCTTCACCTCGGGCGTGCTCAGCTTCAGCAGGCTCTGCGCCAAGGCTTCTTGCGAACCCTGCACGTCGGCCTTGACGATCAGGCCCAGGGTCTGGGCTGCGCCCTCGCCCATGTTCTCGAACATGCCTTCCAGCTTCGCAGCCTGACGGCGGTTCAGCGTCACTTCGCGGTACTTGCCCTGGCGGAAGGTGGCGATTTCGCGCGCTCGGCGCTCGTCGTTGAGCACCATGAATTCGTCGCCGGCCTGCGGCACTTCTGTCAGGCCCTGAATCTCGACCGGCAGCGAAGGTCCGGCCGACTCGATGGCCTTGCCGTCTTCGTCCAACATGGCGCGAACGCGTCCGAAGCTGCTGCCCGCAAGAACGATGTCGCCCTTGCGCAACGTTCCGCTCTGCACCAGGATGGTGGCCACCGGGCCGCGGCCTTTGTCCAGCCGCGCTTCGATCACCAGGCCCTTGGCGGGCGCAATCTTCGGCGCGGTGAGTTCCAGCACTTCGGCCTGCAGCAGCACCTGTTCCAGCAGCGTGTCGATGCCAGTGCCCATCTTGGCGGAAACACCGACAAACGGCGACTCGCCCCCGAAGTCTTCCGGGATCACGCCTTCGGCCACGAGCTCGCTCTTCACGCGCTCGAGGTTGGCGTCGGGCTTGTCGATCTTGTTCATCGCCACGACGATGGGCACACCGGCCGCCTTCGCGTGAGCGATGGCTTCCTTGGTCTGGGGCATCACGCCGTCGTCTGCCGCCACCACCAGGATCACGATGTCGGTGGCCTTGGCACCGCGCGCACGCATGGCCGTGAAGGCCGCGTGACCCGGGGTGTCGAGGAAGGTGATCATGCCGCGTGGCGTTTCCACGTGGTAGGCACCAATGTGCTGCGTGATGCCGCCGGCCTCGCCCGCCGCCACACGGGCGCGGCGGATGTAGTCCAGCAGGCTCGTCTTGCCGTGGTCGACGTGGCCCATCACAGTGACGACCGGCGCGCGCGGCAGTTGCTCGGCATCGTCGTGCAGCGCGTTTTCTTCCTCGGTGAAGGCTTCCGGGTCGTCCAGCTTGGCGGCCAGCGCCTTGTGGCCCATTTCCTCGACGACGATCATTGCCGTCTCTTGATCGAGCTGCTGGTTGATGGTGACCATCTGGCCCAGCTTCATCAGCTGCTTGATGACCTCAGAGGCCTTCACGCTCATCTTGTGCGCCAGGTCGGCCACGCTGATGGTCTCCGGCACATGCACCTCTTGCACCAGCTGTTCTGGCGTCGGCGCGAAGTTCGAGCCGCCGTCGCTGCCGCCGCGGCGGGCGCCGCCACGCGGAGCACGCCAGCCGGCGCGGCCACCGCTGCTGTCGCCGCGTGTCTTCAGCGCAGCGCGCTTCTTGGCGGCGTCATCGGCCCAGCTGCTGCTGAGCTTCTCGCTCTTCACCTGCTTCTTGTCGCCAGGCTTGGCTGCGGTCGTGGCCCCCGGCGCACCCGGCTTGGCGGTGGGCTTGTGGATGGTGCCCTTGATCGCTTCCTTGGCGGCCTCGGCCGGCTTGGGCTCTTCCTTCTTGGCAACCAGCACCTTCTTCGGGCCCGCCATCATCGCGCGGATGGCGGCGGCCTCGGCCTCGGCGGCCTTGCGGCGCCGTGCCAGGTCATCGGCCTTGGCGTTGTCTTCGGCGGCCTTGTCGGCAGCCTTCACCACGCGCAGCAGCGGCTTGGCCGGCTCCACAGGCGCTGGCGGCACCACTTCCGCTGGCTGGGCTTGCACGGGCGCGGCAGCGGGCTTGGGCTTCGTCTTGCCATTGGCGCGATCGGCTTCGGCCTTGGCTGCAGCCTTCGTTCTTGCAGGCCGGGGCGTTTCCAGCGCAGCGGCCTTGGCCAGCGCAGCAGCTGTTCCGGCAGCGGCCTCGGTGGCCGCGGCTTCTTCAGCTGCGCGTGCAGCAGCGGCAGAAGCGGCTGTAGCAGCGGCCTCGGCGGCTTCACGCGCAGCACGCTCCTGCTCTTCGCGCTGACGGCGTGATTCGGCCAGTTCTTCTTCCTGCTTGCGAATGGCTTCGGCCTGGGCGCTGGCTTCTTCCTCGCGCCGCTGCAGGTCGAGTTCTTCTGCGCTGGGCCCGGTTTCTTCGGTCGCCGGCGAGGCGTCGTCGCGCTTGACGAAGGTGCGCTTCTTGCGCACTTCCACCTGGATCGTGCGCGCCCGCCCGCTGGCATCGGCCTGCTTGATTTCGGTGGACGTCTTCTTGGTGATGGTGATCTTCTTGCGCTCGCCGCCCACGGCGGTGCCGTGAGAGATGCGCAGGAAGTCCAGCAGACGTTCCTTGTCGGATTCGGTCAGCGCGTCGTCCGGCGACTGCTTGGTCACGCCGGCCGATTGCAGCTGCTCGATCAAGGCCGTGGTGGGGCGGCCAAGATGGGCTGCGAACTGGGCGACTGTGGTCACGGCCATGGGTACGGTTTCCTCGGGTGTGCGGTGCGGGCGGATTGGTTCAGCAAGGTCTTCAGACGGTGAACCAATGCTCGCGGGCTTTCATGATCAAGGCCTTCGCGGCCTCTTCCTGAATGCCGGTCATTTCGGTGAGTTCGTCCACAGCCAGATCGGCCAGGTCGTCGCGGGTGTGAATGCCACTCTGAGCCAATTGGGAGATCAGCTCAGGCGTCAGGCTCTTGCCCTCGTACTCCAGGTCGCGCAGGTTCTGCGAGACGGATTCGACGTTCTCTTCCTTGGCGATTTCCATCGTCAGCAGGGCGTCCTTGGCACGCGTGCGCAATTCGTGCACGGTGTCTTCATCGAAGCTCTCGATCTCCAGCATTTCCTGCAGCGGCACGTAGGCCACTTCTTCCAGGCTGCTGAAGCCTTCGGCGATCAGGATGTCGGCGACTTCGGCATCGACATCGAGTTTGTCGACGAACAGTGCACGCACCGACTCGCTCTCGCCGGCTTGCTTGGCCTGGCTTTCCTCGGCAGTCATGATGTTGATGCGCCAGCCGGTCAGCTCGCTCGCAAGGCGCACGTTCTGGCCGCCGCGGCCGATGGCGATGGCGAGGTTTTCCTCGTCCACCACCACGTCCATGGCATGGCGCTCTTCGTCCACGACGATGCTCACCACGTTGGCCGGGGCCAGCGCGCCGATGACGAACTGCGCCGGGTCGTCGGACCACAGCACGATGTCGACACGTTCGCCGGCCACTTCGTTGGTGACACCGTTGACGCGTGAACCGCGCACGCCGACGCAGGTGCCGATGGGATCGACACGGCGGTCGTGGCTGACAACGGCGATCTTGGCGCGGCTGCCGGGGTCGCGGGCGCAGCTCTTGATCTCGAGCAGGCCCTGTTCGATCTCGGGCACTTCCTGTGCGAAGAGCTCGATCATGAAACCCGGGGCGCTGCGGCTCAGCATGATCTGCGGGCCGCGCTGCGTCGTGTCGATGCCTTGCAGGAAAGCGCGCACGCGGTCGCCGCTGCGCAGGTTTTCCTTCGGGATCATCTCGCTGCGTTTCAGGCGACCTTCGACCCGCCCGCTCTCGACGATGATGTCGCCCTTGTCGAGGCGTTTCACCGTGCCGACGAAAATCTTCTCGCCGCGCGCCAGGAAGTCGTTGAGCAGCTGCTCGCGCTCGGCATCGCGAATCTTCTGCAGGATGACCTGCTTGGCAGCCTGCGCACCGATGCGACCGATGGTCAGCGAATCGATGGCTTCTTCGATGTAGTCGCCTTCCTCGATGTCGGGAATACGTTCCAGCGCTTCGGTCAACAGTTCCTCGGCATCCGGATTCTGCAACCCGGCGCTGTCGGGCACCACCAGCCAGCGGCGGAAGGTTTCGTACTCGCCAGTTTCGCGGTCGACAGCGACACGGATATCGACCTCACCCCCGTTGAGCTTCTTGGTTGCCGAGGCGAGCGCCGCCTCGACAGCGCCGAAGACAACGTCGCGGTCTACCGTCTTCTCGCGCGAGATGGCATCCACCAGCATCAGCATTTCGCGATTCATCAGTCCTTAGCCTCCATCTGTGCCCGGCACGGCAGCCGCAATTGGCGCCTCACCGGCCTGGCCGTCTTCGGCGGCATCGCTGCGCTTCTGACGGCCCTTGAAATCCACCACGGGCACGAGGCGAGCCTCGCGCACCTCGTCGAACATGAAACCGAGCACCTGCTCGGCCTTGCCATCCTTGAGCATCAGGCTCCAGCCCGCCGCAGGCGCCTGGGCCTGCTGCAGCACACCCTGCCAGTTCTTGCGGCCCTGAAAAGGCGTCTTCAGGACCAGGCTGATGGCCTGGCCTGCAAATCGGTCGTAGTCGGCCTCAGTCTTCAGCGGCCGGTCGAGCCCGGGCGAGGAGACCTCGAGACGGCTGTATTCCAGGCCTTCCACCTCCAGCGCGTATTGCAGCTGGCGCGTCACATGTTCGCAGTCTTCGACCAGCACGAACTCGCTGGCAATGGCGTAGCTGCGGCCAGGCTGGCGGTCGATGGTGATGCGCAAGAGACCCCGCGGCGCTCTCTCCACATCTACCACGTCGAAGCCGAGGCCGCCCACTGTGGCGGTGATGGCTTCGCGCCAACCGATGCGCACCCCCTCAGGCACCGGCCGCGGCTCGCGCGGCGCGCGCAAGGGGGCGCCGGCACCCGCACCGACGCCGGAACCCTTCCCCACGCTCTTGCGTGCTGCGCGGGGGCTGGTGGTCTTGCCACCGGCCCTGAGGTGCTTGCTGTTCAAAACTCTTGCCTGTCCGATCTAGCCTGCTTCGCCCGTGCCGCCGGGCGAGCCGCCAAGACCAGACCCAGCCGACCATCAGCGCTTGGCGTAGCCATGCGCGCGAAGAGTCTCGAGAGTCGATCAAGCAAAAAAAATGGGCTGGAATGTCCCGCCCACGCAGCTCTACCCGGAAAACCAGGATTATAGACCGCCAATTTGTCACGCGGCAAGTGCAATGCTGCACTGCAGCGAGGAACCCGGCGAGGCGCCCATGCTGCTCCGATGCCGCACCATACCCCAGCTGTTGGCAGCGGCCCGCGTGCCAGAATCGCGGCCGGTCAAAACCGGCGCCCCTACCAGGCGCCCGACGTCTGGAGACACGCATGGGATTCCTCGCCGGCAAGCGCTTCCTCATCACCGGGGTGCTGTCCAACCGTTCCATCGCCTACGGCATTGCCCGCGCCTGCCGCGCCCAGGGCGCAGAGCTGGCATTCAGCTATGTGGGAGATCGATTCAAAGAACGCACCATCGAGTTCGCCAAGGATTTCGACTCGTCGCTGGTCTTCGACTGCGACGTCAGCAGCGATGAACAGATCGCGGCCACCTTCGAAGGACTGGGGGCGGCCTGGGGACCCTTCGACGGCTTCGTGCACAGCATCGGCTTCGCACCGCGGGAAGCCATCTCGGGCGACTTTCTCGAAGGTCTGACGCGCGAGAACTACCGCATCGCGCACGACATCTCGGCCTACAGCTTTCCGGGCATGGCCAAGGCCGCCCTGCCCTACCTGCGCCCCGGCGCCGCGCTGCTGACGCTGAGCTATCTGGGCGCACTGCGTGCCGTGCCCAACTACAACACCATGGGCCTGGCCAAGGCCAGCCTGGAGGCCAGCGTTCGCTATCTGGCGGCCAGTCTGGGCAAACGCGGGATCCGCGTCAACGGCATCTCGGCCGGGCCGATCAGGACGCTGGCGGCCAGCGGCATCAAGGACTTCAGCAAGCTGCTGGGTGCGGTGGCCAGCGCTTCACCGCTGGGCCGCAACGTCACCATCGACGACGTCGGCAACGTGGCCGCCTTCCTGTTGTCCGACCTGGCCGGTGGCGTGACGGCCGAGATCACCTACGTCGACGGCGGCTTCAGCCACGGCATGCTGGCACCGGAATAGCGCGCTGGCGCACCGCGATTCAGGCGCGGATGCAATCGACGTAGTAACGCCGACCTTCGCCGGGCAAGTCTTCTTCCACCAGGCCGTGCACGTCGGTGTCGAAGCCGGGGAAGGCGGCGTTGAACTCGCGTGTGAAACGCAGGTAGTCGACGATCTTCTTGTTGAAGCGCTCGCCCGGAATCAACAGCGGTATGCCGGGCGGGTAAGGCGTCAGCAGGCTGGTGGTGATGCGACCCTCCAGTTGGTCGATGGGCACACGCTCGGTCTTGCGGTGCGCGATGTGCGCGAACGCATCACTCGGCTTCATGGCCGGCAAGATGTCAGACAGGTACATCTCGGTCGTCAGCCGAGCGATATCGCCCTTGGCGTAGGTCTCGTGGATGGCCTGACAGAGGTCGCGCAGGCCCATGCGCTCGTAGCGCGGCTGCGCTGCACAGAACTCCGGCAGGATGCGCCACAGCGGCGCGTTTCGGTCGTGATCGTCCTTGAACTGCTGCAGCGCCGTCAGCAGCGTGTTCCAGCGGCCCTTGGTGATGCCGATGGTGAACATGATGAAGAACGAGTAGAGGCCCGTCTTCTCGACCACCACGCCGTGCTCGGCCAGGAATTTGGTGACGATGCTGGCAGGGATGCCGGTTCCGGAGAATTGCCCCGACATGCCCAGCCCCGGCGTGATGATCGTGCACTTGATGGGGTCGAGAAGGTTGAAGCCTTCCGCCATGTCGCCGAAACCGTGCCAGGTTTCGCCCGATTTCAGCACCCAGTCGCGACTGTCGCCGATGCCCTCGGCGGCCAGTGCGTCGGGGCCCCAGACCGTGAACCACCAGTCCTTGTCGCCGAAGTCGCCCTCCACCTTGCGCATGGCACGGCGGAAGTCCAGGCTTTCCTGGATGCTCTCCTGCACCAGCGCCGGGCCTCCAGGGGCTTCCATCATCGCCGCGGCGACGTCGCAGCTGGCGATGATGGCGTACTGCGGACTGGTGCTGGTGTGCATCAGGTAGGCCTCGTTGAAGAGGTGGCGGTCGAGCTTGCGGTCTTGCGCGTCCTGCACGAGTACCTGGCTTGCCTGGCTGAGGCCTGCCAGCAGCTTGTGCGTGCTCTGCGTCGCGAACACCAGCTGGTCCTTCGGGCGCGGGCGCTTCTTGCCCATCGCGTGGTAGGGCCCGTAGAACGTGTGGAAGGCGGCGTGCGGCAGCCAGGCTTCGTCGAAGTGCAACGTGTCGATATAGCCATCCAGCGCGTGCTTGATGGTTTCGGTGTTGTACAGAACACCGTCGTAGGTGCTCTGCGTCAGCGTCAGGATGCGCGGCTTGACGGTGGCCGCGTCCACGTCGGCGAGCAGCGGGTTGGCAGCGATTTTCCGGCGGATGGTCTCGGCTGAAAACTCGCTCTCGGGAATGGGGCCGATGATGCCGTAGTGGTTCCGCGTGGGCGTCAGGAAGACCGGCACCGCACCAGTCATGATGATGCTGTGCAGGATGCTCTTGTGGCAGTTGCGGTCGACCACCACCACGTCGCCTGGCGCCACGGTGTGATGCCACACCATCTTGTTGCTGGTGCTGGTGCCGTTGGTGACGAAGAAGCAGTGGTCGGCGTTGAAGATGCGCGCCGCGTTGCGTTCGCTCTGCAGCACCGGGCCGGTGTGGTCCAGCAGTTGCCCGAGTTCCTCGACGCTGTTGCAGACGTCGGCACGCAGCATGTTCTCGCCGAAGAACTGGTGGAACATCTGTCCCACCGGGCTCTTCAGGAAAGCCACCCCGCCCGAGTGGCCGGGGCAGTGCCACGAGTAGCTGCCATCCTGCGCGTAGTCCATCAACGCCTTGAAGAACGGCGGCGCCAGGCCGTCGAGGTAGCTGCGTGCCTCCCGAATG
>JBBSCV010000131.1:0-9960 GCA_038249925.1 Burkholderiales bacterium | reverse complement strand
GCACGGTGCGCTGTGGCATGTGACCTCAGACACGGTGATGTGCAGGCCCTCGCCTCAAGCCCTGCCACCCGTGTGCCGAAAGAAGTGGATGCAAACCGAATCCGCTGCGACACACCTGGGCGGGCGCCCGAACCATTCCCCGGACGCCGAGACACCGCAGCGCGACTTTCGCTGGGCGATGCACGGCGCCTTGATCTTGATCGCGGTGGTGATGGCGCTGGCGACCTGGAGTGCCTGGCGTGGAGAGCGACGTCGCAGCGCGGACGCCGAAGTGGTTCAGCTGGCCGGTGCGCAGGGCCTGCTGTCGCAGCGCATGGCGCTGCTGGCCAGCATCGGCTCTGACGACAGTCTCGCGCTGCTGAAGACGGTGCTGGCGCGCGCCCAGCATGAGGCGCTGCGCATAGACAGTCTGCTGGGCGGCGAAGTCCGGCCGCCGCTGTCCCCGTCGACAGCGCACCTGGGCGCGGCCGTGCGTGACTGGCAAGACAGCCGCCAGCGCCTGTGGTCCAGGGCCCAGCACCTGTTGAATGACCACACCAACGGCAGCCCGAGCGGGTTCACGGGCTTGCCGCAGCAGCTGCAGGCCGAGGCCGAGCAGGCGCTGCAGTCCGCCGAGGCGCTGGTGCAGCAGATCACGGTGCTCGCCAGCCACAAGTCGGCCGAGGCGATGCAGCGGCTGGTGATGGTGGCGGTGCTCGGGGCCCTGCTGCTGCTGGGGCTGGCCGTCGCGTTGGTAGAGCCGATGGCACGCCGCCAGCGCCGCCAGCAGGCCCGTCTGGCAGCCCAATCCGCACAAGTGGCGCGGCTGGCCCTGGTGGCCGAACGCACCGACAACGTCGTCGTCATCACCGATGCGCAGCGCCGCATCGTCTGGGTCAACGAGGCGTTCACCCGCGTTTCCGGCTACACGCTTGCCGAGGCCATCGGCCACTCGCCCGGCGCCCTGCTGCAGACCGAGGCCAGCGACCCCGGCGCCATCGCCCGCTTGCGTGCAGCTCTCAACAGCGGCCAGGGCGTACGTGTCGAACTGCTCAATCGCGGCAAATCCGGGCGCGATTACTGGCTCGACATCGACATCCAGCCGCTGCACGACGCCAACGGTGCGGTCAGCGGCTTCATCGCGGTGGAGACCGACATCACCGAGCAGGTCTACCAGCGCCAGCGCCTGCGCGCCCTGCTCGACGCGCTGCCGACCGGGGTGGTCGAGCACGCTGCCGATGGCACCGTCATCGACGCCAACCGCGCCGCCGAACAGGTATTGCGCCTGAGCCGCGACCAGCTCTGTGGCCGCAGCTCGCCCGACCCGCGCTGGCGCACGGTGCACGACGATCAAAGCCCGTACCCGGGAGAAGAACACCCCTCGGCGCGCTCGGTGCGCGACGGCATCAGCGTGCGCGGCGAGAGCATTGGCGTGGTCACACCCAACGGCGAGCAGCGCTGGCTGCTGGTCAACAGCGAGCCGCTGCGCGGGCCCAACGGCGCCATTCACGGCGCGGTGGCCTGCTTTGTCGACGTGACCGAGCAACGTGCACAGCGCACCTTGCTGCAGCTGGCATTGCGTGCCGCCGCCATCGGCACCTGGGAGTGGCGGCTCGACACCGGCCAGCGGCAATGGAGTTCGGCCAGCTGCCAGATGCTGGGCTACGAACATGCCGAGTTCCAGAGCCTGCTGCCGCGCTGGCGCGACCGCATCCACCCCGACGACCGGCCGTTGGTGGAAGCGCGGCTGCAGGGCCACCTGGATGACCCGGCGCAGCCCTACCGCTGCGACATGCGCGTGCTGCACCGCGCCGGCCATTGGGTGTGGTTGCAAGCCTACGGCAGCGTGGTCGAGCGCGATGTGGCCGGCCGCGCACAGCGCCTGGTGGGCGTGCACATCGACATCAGCGAACGCAAGCACCATGAGCAGCAACTGCAGGCCAGCGCCACCCACGACGCGCTGACCGGCCTGCCCAACCGCGACGCGCTGCTGCCGGCACTGCAGCAAGCGGTGGTGCAGTGGCGGGCCGACCCGACGCGGCACTTCGCGCTGATGTTCCTGGACTTCGACCGCTTCAAGCAGGTGAACGACACACTGGGCCATGCTGCTGGCGACGAGTTGCTGCGCCAGATCGCCGCGCGGCTGCAGAGCGCGCTGCGCGACGGTGGCGACGGCCGCGCGCCCGATGCCCTGGCGCATCGCAGCACGGGCGAGCCGGTCACCGCCGCACGGCTGGGCGGCGACGAGTTCGTGGTGCTGCTGACGGGGCTGCACGACCCAGGCGATGCCAGCGCCGTGGCCGACCGGCTGCTGATGGCGCTGGCACGCCCTTATGTGCTGCGCGACCAGCGGCTGCACTCCAGCGCCAGCATCGGCCTGGTGACATCGGCCCAGCCGGTGACCGACGCCGACGGCCTGCTGCGCGACGCCGACACCGCGATGTACGAGGCCAAGCGCACCGGCCGCGCCCGCTGGGTGCTGTTCGAGCCGCGCATGCAGACCCAGGTCTCGCAGCGTGCCGCTCTGGAAGCGGACTTGCACGAGGCCTTGGTCCGCGAAGAGCTGTTCGTGGTTTACCAGCCGGTGCTGGCACTTCAAGGTGCACTGGCTGCAACCGGTTGCGCCAGCGTGGAGGCGCTGGTGCGCTGGCGCCACCCGAAGCGCGGCCTGGTGGCACCGGGTCAGTTCAACAGCGTGGCCGAGGAAACGGGCCTCATCGGCGCGCTGGGGCAGTTCGTGCTGCAGACCGCCTGCCGCCAGTTCATGCGCTGGCGGCTCGACCTGGGGCCGCGGGCGCCGGGCACGTTGGCGGTGAACCTGTCGGTGGCCCAGCTGCGCCAGCCCGAGCTGGTGGAACAGGTGCGCCAGGTGCTGGCCGAATGCGCCATGCCACCCGCCTGCCTGCATCTGGAGGTGACCGAGAGCCTGGCCGCGCAGGACCCCGCCTCGGTGGGCCGGCTGCGGGCGCTCAAGGCCCTGGGCGTGGGCCTGGCGCTGGACGACTTCGGCACCGGCTATTCGTCGCTGAGCTGCCTGCACCAGCTGCCGGTGGACACGGTGAAGATCGACCGCTCTTTCGTCATCGAGGCCGAGCGCAGCGAATACCACCGCGCGCTGATCGAGGCCACCGTTCGCGTGGCGCGCACGCTGCGCATGGCCACCGTGGCCGAAGGCATCGAGACTGCCGCGCAGTCGGATCTGGTCCGGTCGTTGGGCTGCGACCTGGGTCAGGGCTTCCTGTATTGCCGGCCTCTGGAGGCTGAAGCCGTCACAGCCTGGCTGGCTGCGCGTCCGCCGCTGCGGCGTCCGGCGGCTCCTGCACCTGCACCCTTGCTCCTGGTGACCGGCATGTGATGTGAAGCGACGCCAGATGCCGCAGTGCTGTTCTGCTTGACCGGCCCCGGTTCGACCAGCCCGAAGCCACGACGCTGCCTTCGGGGATGTTGCTTCCCGAGCCCGGGAAGCACGTCTGATTTGCGTACCGCCTGAGAAGGGGCGGCGGCACCGCCGAAGTGGGTACTGCTGCGGCGGGACTGGCTGGCCGGCCTGAACCTGCCGCGTCAGCGCTGCGAGCGGGCTGGTGTTGAGAACGCCGAATACCAGAGCCGGCCGTGAAGGGGTCGTTGCGAAAGTGCGGTCGACTTGTCCCTTCGCGATGGCGCCGCTTCAGCGCCAGCGCCACCGATCTGGCCGCGTGCCGCAGGACTGTGGGCGCCTCAAGCCGTGACCAGCGAGCGCCCGCCGCGCTGCACGCGGCGGCGGCCGGCCTGCTTGCCGGCGTACATCGCGGCGTCGGCACGCTTGAGCAGTTCGTCGGCGGTGTGGCCGTCCAGCGGGGCCAGCGCGTAGCCGGCGGTGATGCCCACTTCGCAGACCTGCCCGTCGATGATGAAGGGCTGGTTGAACGCGGTCAGCATCTTCTGGCCCACCGCGTGCGCGGTTTCTTCGTCGGCCAGACTGGCGGCCAGCACGACGAATTCATCGCCCCCCAGGCGCGCCACCACATCGCTGGCGCGCAGCTGCGCCTGCAGGCGTTTGCCCACGGCGATGAGCAGCGCGTCGCCCACGTCGTGGCCGTAGCGGTCGTTCACGGGCTTGAAGCCGTCCAGGTCCAGCAGGTACAGCGCCAGCAGCTGTTGCGGGCGCGCCAGCGGCAAGGCCGCGGCCAGGTGCTGTTGCAGGCCGCGGCGGTTGGGCAGGCCGGTGAGGGCATCTGTCTGCGCCAGCTTGCGCAGCGTCTCGGTTTCCAGACGCGCGCGGTCGGCGTTGCGGTGGATGGCCTGCACCCGCAGGCTCAGCACCGCCATCCAGGCGCTCATCTCGACGATCAATGACAAGGGGTAGATGTGCTGCGTCCAGAACGTGGGCTCCACCCAACCCCGCAGCAGCCCGGCCATCGTCAGCGCGCCGAGTGTGTAGAAGGCCCAGCCGAACAGCATGTAGGCGGCCGCACGTTCGCCCTGGCGGGCGCGGATGTAAGCCGCCGGGATGACCGCCGCGGTGGCCGCCAGGCCCAGCACCGTGACCAGGGTCTGCGCGGTGCGGTAGCTCACCACCCCCAGCACCGTGGCCGCCAGTGCCGCAATTGCCGCGATGCTGACCCAGCGCATCAGCCAGGCAATGAAGCGGCTGATTTCGTGCACCGCCAGCGCTGCGGCCATGAAGCGCGAGGCGGCCGCCACCGCCACCATCACGGCCATGGGCGCCACCGACATCGATAGCGCCGGCCATTCGGGCCACAGGTATTGCGCGCCCAGGCCGGAAAAGGCCAGCACGAACACGAGGTTGGCTGCGAGCAGCAGCGCGTAGTCCAGAAACAAGCCATCGCGCAGGCTGAACCAGTGCGTCAGGCTGTACAGCAGCATGCACAGCGCGACGCCGATGACGAGGCCCAGCACGATCTGCCCCAGCGACTCGTTGGCGGTGTAGGCCTCGGGCGTGCGCAGCGTGATGGGCAACACCAGCGAGCTTTGCGTGTGCACGCGCAGCAGCATTTCGTGGCGGCCGGGCTCCAGATGCAGCGGCGCGGCGTGGGTGCGGGTGGCCGTCATGCGTTCGGTCTGGCGCAGTTCGTTGCCCATGGCCATGCGTTCCATCAGCACGCCGTCGCGCAGCACGAAAAGGTCGATGCGGTTGAGCGGCGCGTAGTCGATTTCCAGCACGCGGTGCACGGGCTCGGCGCCGGGCACATCGACGAAGAAGCGCAACCACACCGTGCTGGCGCTGCGGCCCAGGTTGCCGGGCGTGCCCTGCGGCACCTGAAAGCGCCCGGCCGCGGCGGCTGCCTGGGCTTGCTGCAGGTTCATGCTGCCGTCGGCATCTGGCAGCACGGTGACGGCCGGCCACACGGCCACGCTGCTGCGGCTGTCGGCCAGCAGCGCGGGCTCGAAGGTCGGGGCCGAGGTGTCTGCCGACGCTGACACAGGTGCGAGCAAGCCCAGCAAGGCCAGCAGGCTGAGCATGCCCAGCATGCCGCGCGCGGCGACGCGCAACCGTGCCAGGGTGAAAAGCCGGTGCGGGGTGAGGAAAGGCATTGGGTGGGTATCGACCGCCGGGCGGTTGAACTTGAAGCCGGTCACAGGCGAGCCGCCCGCCAGGCAGGCCAGAATCTCGCGCCATGAGAAATTGTTGGCGCAAGTGGTCGTGGGTGGCGCTGGTGTCGCAGTCGCTGGTGCTGGTGCTGATGCTGATGCTGATGCTGATGCTGATGCTGATGGCGCCGCCGAGTCGGGCGCAAGCGGCCGTGCCAGCCGCGGTGGTGCTGGACGCCGCCGCGGGCCCGCCGCGCCCCAAGGTGGGGCTGGTGCTGGGCGGCGGTGGCGCGCGCGGTGCAGCGCACATCGGCGTGCTGGAGGTGCTGGAGCGGCTGCGCATACCCGTGGCCTGCGTGGCCGGCACGAGCATGGGCGCGCTGGTGGCGGGGGCCTGGGCGGCCGGCCTGACGCCGGCCGAAATGCGGCAGGAACTGGCCAAGGCCGACTGGGCCGACATGTTCCGCGACGACCCGGGCTACGAAGACCTGAACTTCCGCAACAAGCGCCTGCAGCAGCGCTTTCTGCCCGGCAGCGAAACCGGCCTCACAGGTGGTGGCGCGGTGGCGTTGCCGGGCGTGGTGTCGGGGCAGAAGATCAAGCTCTTCTTCAACCATCTGGTGCGCGCCGACACCGGCGAGCGTGAACTGCAGCAACTGCCGCTGCCGTTGAGCATCATCGCCACAGACATCGGCAACGGTGAACGCGTGGTGCTGCGCGACGGCAGCCTGACGTTGGCCATGCGCGCCAGCATGAGCGTGCCCGGCCTGCTGGCGCCGCTGGAGTACCGCGGCCGCAAGCTGGTGGACGGCGGGCTGGTGGACAACGTGCCCATCAGGGAAGTGCGCGAGCGCTGCGGCGCCGATGTCGTCATCGCCGTCAACGTGGGCTCGCCGCCGCTCAAGCCAGAGCAGGTGCTGGGCCTCCTGAGCATCACGACGCAGATGGTGGTGCTGCTGACCGAGCAGAACGTCAGCGCCAGCCTGGCCACGCTGCAGCCGCAAGACATCTACATCCAGCCCGACCTGGGCGACATCACCTCCAGCTCTTTCGAGCGCCACGCCGAAGCAGCCGACCGCGGCCGCGCCGCTGCCGAAGCTTCGCTGGCGCGCCTGGCGCCGCTGGGCGTGCCCGAGCCCGCCTACGCGGCCTGGAAACGCAGCGTGGACGTGCGTGAACGCGATGTGCCGCGCATCGACGAGGTAGAGATCGCCGGGCTGGGCCGAGTGAACCCCGAGGTGGTGCGGCGCTACATTGAACAGCAGGGCGGCCAGCCGCTGGACACCCGGACGCTGAACCGCGATTTGCTGCGGGCCTACGGCGACGGCCACTACCAGGGCGTGGACTACTCGGTGGTCAGCCGCCAGGGCAAGAACGTGCTGCGGCTGTTTCCGGTGGAAAAGAGCTGGGGGCCCGACTATCTGCGGCTGGCTGTGCGGCTGGACACCAACCTCAGCCAGGGCAGCACCTACCTGCTGCGCGCCGGCTATCAGAAGACCTGGCTGAACCGGCTGGGCGGTGAGCTGCTGCTGGTGGGTGAGCTGGGCAGCACCACGGGCGCCAGCGCCGAGTTCTACCAGCCGCTGGACAGCGCGCAGAGCACCTTCGTCAGCACCGCGCTGGAATACCGGCGGGAGCGGGTGGACTACTGGTTCCTGGAGCAGCGCATTGCCGAGTACCGCAGCGCGCGCACGCGGCTCGACCTGGGCGTGGGCGTGAACTTCCGCCTCTTGGGCCAGGCTCGGCTGGGCTGGCGGGAAACGCGCATCTCGAACGGCCTGGAAACCGGGCTGGACGTGCTGGGCCCGCTGGCCACCGAGCGCGCGGAACGGGCCAGCGGCGGCTGGTTGCTGGCGCTGGAACTGGAGCAGGCCGACCGCCTGTACTTTCCGAGCCGCGGCTGGTCGTTGAAGGCCAGCGTTTTCGATTCGCCTCGGCGCGACTACTCGCGGCTGGCGCTCGAAGCCGGCGTGGCGGTGCCGCTGGAGAGCTTCGTCATCTCGGGTCGCACCAGTTGGGTGAGCTCGACGCGCGGCCGGCTGCCGCTGAGCGACGCGGGGCGGCTGGGCGGGCTCTTGAACCTGACCGGCTTCGCGGCCGGGCAACTGGTGGGCGACGACGTGGCCTATGCCCAGCTGCGCGGCGAACGGGTCATCGGTCGTGCGCCGCTGGGCCTGCGCGGCGAACTGCGCGCCGGCGTGGCGCTGGAAGCCGGCCGCGTGGGCGTGCCGTACACGCGACAAGTGCGTGAAGGCGCGCTGCTCAGCCTGGCCGTCTACCTGGCCGGCGAAACCCCGGTGGGCCCGTTCTTCCTCGGCGTGGGGCGCGGCACTGGCGGCTCAGTCAACGCCTATCTGGTGATAGGTGCGCCGTGACCGCGCCGCGCGATCTGAGCCTCAGGCGCTGAGGCCGGCCACGGCCATGCGGGCTGCGGCCAGGCCTTGCGCCACGACCTGCTGCTTCCAGACGTCGGTGTCGATGTAGAAGGCCGCGCGCATGGCTGCGCGTGCTGCCTCGCGTGCTGCCGCGCGTGCTTCTTCGCGTGCGGCGGCAGGCGCTGGCGGGTGTGCAGCGCACCAGTGGTCGAAGCGCAGCGCCTGCAGCGTCTGCGCCAGCGGCACAGTGCCGAATTCCAGCGCCATGCCGGTGAATTCGGCCTGCGGGCAGCTGTCGTAGGCGGCTTGCCACAGCATGCCGCTGATCTGGCTGGCGCTGGAGCTGCCGTCGTGCAGCGCCGTCACCGTGCCGCCGTCGGCGCCCCACCAGGCACGCGCGCGGGCCAGGGTTTCGGCGTCGGGCCGCGCGGCGAAGATGCGTTCACCGTGGCCGCAAGGGCCCAGGCCCGTGTGCAGGTCCACCCAGGCCAGGCGCCGTGCGCCGCTGCCGTGCTGGCGCAGCAGCCGCTGAATGGTGAGATGGCTCCACGTGGGCGCGCTGCCGCCGTAGAACAGGCCTTGCGGATGGCGGTACTGGCCACCTGTGATGGCCTGCTGCAGCGCGCGTTCACCGTGCTGTGCGGCGAAGGCCTGCAGCGCGGCTTCGTTCTCTGGCGTGGGCGGCCAGGCCTCGGGCACGATGAAACCGGCCAGCGCGTCGTAGCCCGGGTTGGCCGGCAGATGCAGGCCGTCGATGCCTTCGAAGGCGACGAAGTTGCGATTCAGGTCGACGCCTTCGTGCGTGACACGGCGGCTGTGCGAAAAGCCGTGCGGGTTCAGCGCATGCACGAAGAGCAGCGCCACACCGGCGGTCTGCGCTTCGGCCAGCAAGGCGGTGTCGCACAGCATCGCGTGCTGAATGCCCGAGCCGCAATGCCCTTCCACCCCGTGACAGGCGCTGCTGATGACCAGCAGCGCAGGCAGATCGAAGCCGCCGGCACGCGCGACGTCCATCGCCAGCGCTTCGCCTTCGGCGCCCGGAAGCGGGTGCGCGCAGGTCTGCAGCGTCAGGCCGGCGGCGCTGGTGGCGTCGAGAAACAGCCGGCGCGCCGCGCGGTAACTGGGGGCGAAGTGCGCGGCGGCAGTCATCGTGCGCTGGCGGGCGCGGGCTGGCTCAGCCACTCTTCGGCAATGCGCACCCAGGCCGTGGCGCCCAGCGGAATGAGTTCGTCGTTGAAGTCGTAGCTGGGGTTGTGCAAGGTGCACGGCCCCATGCCGTGGCCCGGCACGCGGTGCGCGCCGTCGCCGTTGCCGATGAGGAAATAGCAACCGGGCACGGCCTGCAGCATGTAGCTGAAGTCTTCTGCCGTCATCGTGGGCTGGAACTCGAGCACGTTGTCCGCGCCCACCACGCCGGCCAGGGTGCGCCGCACGAATTCGGTCTCGAAGCGGTGGTTCACCGTCGGCGGGTAGTTGCGCTTGAAGCTGAATTCGGCCTCGGCCTCGTGCGCGGCGCAGGTGGCTTCAGCCACCGCCCGCATGCGCCGTTCCAGGAGGTCCAGCACCTCTGTCGTGAAGGTGCGCACCGTGCCTTCGAGCACGCAGGTGTCGGGGATGACGTTGGTGGCCTCGCCGGCGTGCATCATGGTCGTGGAAATCACCGCGGTGTCGTTGGGCCGCTTGTTGCGCGTGACGATGCTTTGCCAGGCCAGCACCACCTGGCAGGCGGCCAGCACGGGGTCGACGCCCATGTGCGGCAGCGCGGCGTGCGCGCCCTTGCCGCGCACCACGAGCTTGAACTCGTTGCTGCTGGCGAAGGTGGGGCCGACGTTCATCGCAAACTGCCCGGCCTGCATGCCGGGCCAGTTGTGGGCGCCGAACACGGCTTCCATCGGAAAGCGCTCGAACAGCCCTTCCTTGATCATCTCGCGCGCACCGCCTCCGCCTTCTTCGGCGGGCTGGAAGATCAGGTACACGGTGCCGTCGAAGTTGCGGTGTTTCGACAGGTGCTTGGCCGCGGCCAGCAGCATGGCGGTGTGGCCGTCGTGGCCGCAGGCGTGCATGCGGCCGGCGT
>JBBSCV010000130.1:0-9986 GCA_038249925.1 Burkholderiales bacterium | reverse complement strand
GCCCACCCTTTTGGCCCGGGCCCGGGGGGTAGGCATGCCCGCGGCCGGGCTGGGCCTCCACACTGCGGTGCCCGGCGCCGCGGGGCGGGCGGGGCTTTGTTCCGGGGGCGGCGGCGCCTGGCTCCGGGGGGGGGGGGGGGCGGCCCCCCCCCCCCCGCGCCGCACCCAGGCACCGAAAGTCAGGCATCGCCGCGTCGTACGAGGGTCTGATGCGTGGCAATCCCCTTGAGTAGCGTCCTTGCCATGCTGGTCGCGTGGACTTGCCGCTGCCCGAGGCGCCCAGCAGCACCACGAACTCGCCGCGGCCTATGGCCAAGCTCACATCGCGCAGGGCATGGACTTGCGCCTCGCCCGTGCCATAGAACTTGCTCACGCCGCGCAGGCTGAAAACCGGCGCAGCAATCCCTGCCGCGCCTGCACCACCCGCCGCTATTGCGTCAGTGGCTGGGACGGCCGCATTCGCATCTTCCATGCGCAGCCGTTCAAGCCGTCAGCAATGGCGTCTTGCGAAGAAATTCGTCGCTGCTGAGTTGCTGAAGAACGAACGCGGCCACATCGGCGCGCGTGATCTTGCCCGCCGTGACGCCATCCAAGTCGAGCAAGACCCGGTATTTGCCGGTCGCTTCGTCGTTGGTCAGCATGCCTGGTCGCACGATGATCCAATCCGTGTCACTGTGGCGCAGCAGCGCTTCCTGACGGTCCTTGTCCTGATAGATCGTGTGCAGCAGCGTCGGCTTGATCACGCGGTCGTACAGAAACCCGCCGTGGCCGCGGCTGTCGCCGGCGCCAATACCGGTGATGCACACGATTCTTCGAACGGCATGCTTTTGCATGGCGTCCAACAAGTGCTGCGTCCCATCCGAGAACAGCGTGACATGCTTCAAGGTCACCCCGGTGCCCAGTGAGCAGATCACGGCGTCCTGGCCCGCCATCGCAGCATCCACGTCCTGAGCATTCAGGATGTCACCCACGACCAAGTGCAGTTTGGGGTCGGACACCACCATCTTCGATGCGTCTCGAACCAGCGCGGTGATGTCCTGCCCATGGGCCAGACCCTGTTTGACGATCTCCTCGCCGGTGGGGCCGGTCGCTCCAATCAAGAGGAATTTCATTCGTTGCCGCCTTTCAGTTCTGGTGGTTCGGCACACTCATCCACCTGTTCGAACGCGAAGCCCAATGCGCGGTCTGCGCAATCGACGGCGGTATTTTATGAGGGTAGGTTGAATCGGCGGGCAAATCGGTACGCAAACGAACCCGGTGGTCATCCTGGCCCGGCTGGCCGTGTTCCTGCGCGATCAACGCAGAGGTATCGGCCTGGGCATGCTGCAAGACGCCATGTTGTCGAGCCTCAAGACGTCAGTGCCGGCAGGCAGCCCAGGCACGGCGGGTTCCAGCAAGTTGCGAAAAGGCTGAATGCCGGCGGATTCTGAAACAGCGCGTGGGCGCGGGCATCACCGGGCCATCCTGAGGTCGTCAGCGATCCGACGGCAACGACGCCGCCCGGCCACGCACCGCAGCCCGGGGCCGGGTGCCCTGTCACAACGCGGGTGTCGAATCGAGGATGAGGCGATTCAGGCACTCGCCCAGCGCGTCGAAGCTTTGGCCTGGTCCGACAACCGACGATTGCGCACGTAGACGCGGCGAACCCGGCTCTCGATGATGTGATTCAAGCACTCGTCGATGACGTCGCCGCTGACGCCCAGCTCGGCCATCAGCGTCGCCGCGGACCGGCGCAGGTCGTTTGGTGTCCAGCGGCCACTGGGGAGTACGAGTCCGCACGTCTCGTTGCTGCGATTTTCAATCGCAGCTCAGGAGCGCGCTGCCGATCGGCGAGCTCTTTGCCGAAGGACTTGACGTCGACGGGGCCGGTGCCGGCCACGTTTGGGAACACCCAAGGCTGTATGAACTTTGGCTGTCGCGCCTTGAGACCCTCCATGAGCCCACTGCGCGCGGGCGGGCAACAGAATGGGCAACAGAATGGGCAACAGAATTATCGCGGATTTTGGAAAACAGTCTGCGTCGACTTGAGACGAGACGCCGGAAAAAATATGTTTAAAAACAATGACTTAGGAATTTTGTTGGGATCGCCTGGGATCACGCGAGACGCTCGAAATATTGGCTGCGAACCAAGGGGTCGTGGGTTCGATTCCTGCCAGCCGCACCAAAAGCACGTGGCGAACATCGCCCCAGAGGTTGCTGCCTCAGGGGAGTTTTTCTGTGTTCGTTCTTCAATTTGCGTTTGTGCTTTTGCGTTCTTCTGTCTGCGTTCTTCTGTTTGCGTTCTTCGGTGAGTCACCACCGCAGACCTCCGGTCTCGATAATCTGCGCATGACTGCTTTCTACTGGGTGATGGGCGTGCTCATCGTCGGCACCTTCGTGCCCTCGGTGCTGTACCTGCTGCTGTATGCCACCACGGGCGAACAAGCCTGCCTGCGCCGTTCGCAGGCGCTGTGGAACATCTCGCGCGTGTTTTCGCTGTTGGGCTTCAATCTGCTGATCTGGGGCCACGTGGTCTACGGGCTGTGGGGCATCTGGTTTCGCTGAAGCAGCAACGTCAGACCAACTCCTCCGCTGCACGGCCTTGCGGCGGTTCGGCGGCACGGCTCAGGGGTTGAAGACCACGCCGTCCTTCATGCCCAGCACACCCGCCGTGCAGAGTTCCTGCACCACGGTCTGGCCGTAGCCGCCCAGGCTTCCGGTCGGCTTGCCCATGCGTCTCCAGATGCTCTGGTAAAGCGTGGCACGCATGAACCAGGCCAGCAGTTCAGGCAAAGGCTGGCTGCCCACTTCCAGCACGTGGTACTTCACCAGCGCCTTCAAGGCATGGCGCGCATGCCGCACGGGGTCGGCGCGAAAGGCCGCCAGGCGCTGGCGCGCCTGCACGAGTGCCGCCGGAATGTCGCTGAAAGCCGCGCCGTGGCCCGGAATGGCGATGGCCGCGCCCAGGCTTTCGATGAGGTCCAGCGTGGCCGCCACCTCGTCGAAGGCACGACCCTCCTCGAGCGGGCCGCCGAGTTCAGGGAAGACGACGCCGAAGCCACGTTCCCACAAGGCATCGGCCGTGATGACGACGCCGTTGGCGGCGTTGAAGAGGATGAGTGAATGCGGGTCGTGGCCCGGCGCGGCCAGCGCCTGCCATTGCTGGCGACCGACATTCAGGGTCTCGCCCGGATGCAGGCAGCCATCGGGCGAAAAACGTTCGCAGCGTTGGCCCGTGGGTGCGTAGCTCAGGGCGTCTTCGTCCCAGGCCACGACCGCGGCCCATTGCCCTGGCGGAATGTGCACGGTGCAGCTGAATTCCCGCTGCAGCGTGGCGTTGCCGCCGCAGTGATCCGAATGCAGATGGGTGTTGACGATGCCGCGCAGCACTTCGCCCGCCAGCGCATGGCGCACCAACGCGAGCGTCTGCACGGCATGCACGACATGGCCGGTGTCGACCAGCAAGGCACCCTGCACGCTGGCGCCCTCTTCACCATGCAGCAGCACGTTGTTCGACGACAGCCAGCCACGTTCCAGCAGCGAGATGCCGGGCAGGGCGGGCAGGCCAGTCGAGCCACAGGCTGTGGCAGCGGCTGTGGCAGCGGCGGAGGCTGTGGCAGCGGCGGTGGAAGAGTCGGGGCGCATCGGTCCGCATTCTGTGTCATGCCGCCGGCCGGAAGACGTCGCCCATGGAGCCCTCTGGCGACCAGCGCCGTCTTGCACAGGCTGCTGTCAAGGCACTTGCCGGGGCATCAACGAGGACCGATCTGGCCCGTGCTTGCCCCGCTTATCCGCGCTTGGGCATCGGCCGGCGCCTCTATCTTCATGCCTCGTGGACTTCCATGCAGCAGGCCCGCCATGCCCACCTCTTCTTTCGAGCCGAACTCACGCGAAACGCAGCAGGCCCGCCGCGCTTCGCTGGCCGTGGGCGTGGCGCCACCCGGCGTGCTGCTGGCGCTGATTGCGGTGGTGGCCGGTCTCATCGAGCCCGACACCGGCTTGCTGCTGTTCGTGGCCGGCATTTCGTGGACGGTCTACGAGATGTACCGCTACCTGCAGCTCGTGGATGACATCGCAGAGCCCGAAGACCTGCCAGAGGCGCCCTGAGGCCGGCGGGCAAGGGCAAGGGCAAAGGCAAGGGCCGGTGCTATTTTCGCGTGTTGTCCAGTGAGGGCGGCGGCGTGTAGCCCAGTTCTCGCGCGCGGGATTCGGACTGCGCTGCCAAGAGCGGCTGCCCGACACGCCGGTAGTGCAGCGCCAGCTCGTAGCTCGCGATGCCGTTGCCCAGGGCGGCGGCGTACTGCAGCCAGCCTTCATAGCGGCCGGCATCGAAGCGGCTGGCATCGCGGCCGTAACTGCGCGCCACCCGCGCCGCGGCGTCCTTGTCGCCCCGGCCGGCCTTGACCAGTTCGTTGCCCGGCAGGCCTTCGGCCGGCTGGAAGGCGGTGCGAAACAGTCGCACATCACGCCGGCGCAGGATGTCGGCTGCCTCGAGGGCGCCCGCGCGCGCCACTTCGGCACTGCCCGAGAGTCGGCTCTTGGGGTGGTTCTTCAAGAAGTCGGTGGCCAGCCGTGAGATCTCGGCGGGCCACACGGCGGCTTCCAGCGCGGCCCAGTCGGCGGCCTCGTCGCGACTGGCAAACCGTGCCGGCGCCGGTGCGGCCGCGGCGGCGTCAGCCTCGGGCAGCGGTGCCAGGCGGCGGCTGATCCGCGTGTTCTCGGCAATGAAGGGGAACTGTGCAAACTGGCGCAGCAGCAGCACAGGGTGGTTCAGCATGACGTTCTGCACGTCCAGCTTCACCAGGCGGAAGAGATCCGAGAAGCTGATCTCGTCAGATGCGTCTTCCAGCAGCTTCACCAGCGAGCCTGTGTAGAAGGTGTTGCGGCTTTCGTCGGCGGGCGCGATGGCCGGCCTGCCGGCCCCCGTGGCAAACGCAATCAGGCAGCCGGGCGGGGCCTCCACCTGGTTCAAGCCTTCGCCACCGGCCACGTCGCGCAGCGAGGTGCGGCAGGCGTCGATGACGGCGATGGTCAGCCCCGCGGGCCGTCTTGGCAATTCGTTGATCACGTCACGTGTCAGCGTCATGCTCGTGCGCACCAGCGTCTCGGGCCTGGCCTTGGGGTTGATTCGCGCCGAAACCAGCAGGTTTTCGGCATCGACCTGCGCGCCGTGGCCCGAGAAGTAGAAGAACACCGTGGCGTCAGGCCGCGCCGCGCGCACCTTGGCCGCAAAGGCCGCAGTCGCAGCACGGGCGGCGGCCTGGTCCAGATCGAGACCCTGGTCGACTTCGAAGCCGCGCCTTTCAAGAGCGGCGCGCAAGTCGCGCACGTTCTTGTGAATGGGCGGCAGGTCTTCGCCTTCAGGGTAGTCGCGGTTGCCGATCAGCAGCGCGAGTCGGGGTGGTTCGCTCGTGGCTGCAGGCTGGGCCCGCACGCCGCTGCCGAAGCCCGCGGTCTGGGTGGCGGCGGCGCAAGCACCGGCCCACTGCAGCCAGCGGCGGCGGTGCAGCTTCCGAGTGAGCGTTGCTGCGGCTTGGCGTGGACGGGCCGGGTGGGTTTTCATGGGCAGCAGGTTCAAGTGTCGCCGCACAGCAGCGCTGCGGGGGCGGGCGTGCAACTGGCCGGCACACGCAGGCCTTCGGTGCCCTGGGTGGCCGAAGGCGCAGGGCCGACTTCTGCAATGACGCCAGCGCGCAGTCGCAGGGCCACGTTTTCGGTGCGCACGGCGTCGTCGAAGCCGGCCTTGCGCGCGCCTTCGGACACCGCCACAGTGGCCGAGATCGAGTTCTCGACCTGCGGTGTGGTGGGCAGCACGCCGTTGTAGAAGACCGGTATCTGCGTCTGGCTGCCGGCGCCGTCGAAGAAGAAGCGGTAGCCGCCCGAGGGGTTGACCACCGGTCCGCGCAGCAGCACGGCCGTGGAGCCGCTGGCGCCATCGCGCGGCAGCACGGCCACGTAGCCCGCGTCCAGCGGCAGCACGCGGTTGCCGTACTCGCGGCTGCCCACGCTCACCCGCAGGCCGCCTTCCGCCCCCGGCGCGCCGAAAGGGAAGCTCAGCGTGAAGGCCGCCGGTGTGAGCTCCAGCGTCAGCGCGGGCAGCGCGGTGGCCGTGCCGGCAGTGCTGTCGAAGGGCAGCCTGGCGACGATGGCCGCTGTGCCCGCGGTCGACACCCGATCGGCCCGTATCGCCACCACATCGGCCACGATGCCCGCCCCACCGATGTTCACGGTGTTGCCCGTGATGCGCACGCGGCTCTGCACGGCGTAGTTCAGCGTGGCGCCACCGAAATTGAGCGCCGTGCTGTTGACCGACCACGGCGTGTCGGGCGCACCGCTGACCACCGAAAGGTTGCCCGCGAAGCTGTTGCCTGCGTTCAGCAACTGCACCGAGCCGCCGTTGCTGGCAACGATGTTCAGGCCCGCTCCCGCAGCGACGTTGAGCCGGCTGCCGCCTTGCGCCACCAGCGCGTCGGCCGCGAAGGCGATGGGCAGCGACGCGGCCTGGAGGTTTCTGAGATCGGCGTCGGGTGCCACGACCGTCAGCGGCGCCGCAGCCACCAGGGCCAGCGTGCCGCCGGTGACGGTGGTGACACCCGCAAGCGACACCAGGCCGCCGTCGACGCGCCCGCCGGCAGCGGCGTTCACGTTGCCCAGCACGAGGTCGCGTGCGCTCGTGCCGGCCCCGGTGCCGCCCGTGCCAGTGCCGCCCGTACCTCGGCCGCTGGACAAAGACAGCTCACCCCCGGCGGTGACCGACACCGTGCCGGCGAAGCGATTGCCCTCGTTCAGCGCCGCGATGCGTTGCCCCGACAGCTGCACGGCACCGGCGCTGCTGACTGCGCCGCGCATCAGCAGGTCGCCACTGGCCACAAGTTCGGGGCCCAGGCTGATGCTGCCGTCGGCGTCGACCGAGCGCACCGTTTCGCGGCCACCCAGTGCCAGGCGGCCGCTGGCTGCCACACGCACGCCGCTGCCGTCGGGCAGTTCGTCGGCGCCGGCCGTGGCAAGTTCGCCGTTCGTGACGATGGTGTCGCCGGTGTAGGTCTTGTTGCTGCCGCTGAACAGCAGGCGGCCGTTGCCGGCTTGTTCGACGTTGCCGCTGCCGCTGACGGGCTGGGCCAGCGTGATGTCGTCGCTGCGCACCCACGACAGCGTGCCGCTGGTATCGAAGGCGCTGCTAGCCAGGCTGCCAAGGGTGCCACCGTTGCCCACGCGCAGCGTGCCGGCATCGATGCGCGTGACGCCGGTGTAGCTGTTGCTGCCGGTGACCGTGAAGACGCTGCTGCCCTGCTTGACGAGGCCGCCGCTGCCGCTGATGACGCCGGCAAAGATGCTGTCGCCGCCGCTTCCCGTGGTGAGCGTGAAGCTGGCCAGTGCCAAGTCGCCGTCGCCGGCCAGGCTGCCCAGGGCCTGGCTGCCGCCGAAGGCCATCAAGGCGCCGCCGTTCACCAGCAAGGCTGGCAAGCCGACCAACCGCTGCGCAGAAGCCAGGATGAGCGTGCCGCCTTCCACCACCACGGTGGCTGCGGCGGCAGTGCCCGCCAGCGTGCTGCTGCCACGTGACGTGAGCGTGCCGCCACCCAGGTTGGCATCGACCCGGCCGCCGTCCAGCAGCGTGTTGGTGGCGGTGAGCGTGCCGCTGCCCGAAAGCGTGCCGGCCAGGGCGAGGCTGGCCACCGTATCGGTGGCATTGATGACCAGGGCCGCGCCACTGGCCACGGTGACCGCCATGCTGTCGGCCAGCCGATCGGCCGCGCCGAGCGTCAGGCTGCCGCTGTCCACCGTCAGCGTGGTGGCGGCGCTGCGGCCGTCAAGACGGCTGCTGCCAGCGCTGAGCAGCGCACCGGTGCCCAGGTCTGCAGTGACCGTTCCGCTGGTCAGCGAATAGCTGGCGGCGGTGAGCGTGCCGCTGCCAGCAAGCGTGCCGGCGAGGGCCAGGCTGGCAATGGTGTCGTTGCCGGCCAGCGTCAAGGTGGCGCCGCTGGCCACGGTGACGGTGGCGATGTCGGCCAAGCGGTCGGCTGCGGCCAGGGCGAGCGTGCCGCTCGTCACCAGCACCGTGGTGGCGCCACTGCCGCCGCCCAGGCGGCTGGCGCCGATGGATTGCAGGCTGCCGGCGCCCAGCGAGGCCATGGCGTTGCCGCCGTCCAGCACGTAGCTGGCGGCGCTGAGCGTGGCGTTGTTGCCGGCAGTCGTGGCCAGGATGCCGGACAGGGCCAGGCTGGCGACGGTCTCATTGCCGGTCAGGGCCAGCGTGGCACCCGCTGCCACCGACACGGCGCTGCTGTCGGGCAGCAGGTCGGCGCCTGCCAGTGCCAGCGTGCCGGCCTCGACGGTGGTGCTGCCGCTGTAGCCGTGTGCACCGCTCAGTGTGAACACGCCGCTGCCTTGCTTCACCAGCCGGCCTGTGCCAGAGATGCTGCCGGCGTAGCTGCTGGCGCCGCTGGTGCCCGTGCGCAATGTGGTGTTGCCCAGGGTGAGATCGCCGGCACCGCCCAGGCTGCCGAAGGTTTCGTCACCTGCCAGCACCAGGCGGCTGCCAGCGGCCAGCGTGACCGACGGTGCCACCAACAGCAGCTGCGCTGCGCTCAGCGTGAGCGTGCCGCCGTCGACGCTGAAGGCCGTGGCCGCGCTGGTGGCGTTGAGCTGGCTGTTGCCGCTGCTGCTGAGCACGCCGCCGCCCAAGGTGGCGTCGACACGGCCGCTGGCCAAAACCACGGTGGCCGCATTCAACGTGCCGATGCCGGCCAGCGTGCCGGCGATGTCGGCTCGCGCGATGGTGTCGTCGCCGCCAAGCTGCAGCGTTGCGCCGGTGGCGATGGCCACGGTGGCGCTGTCTGCCAGGCGGTTGGCGGCAGCCAGCGCCAGCGTGCCGCTGTTCACCGCCACGTCGGTGGCGGCCGCGCTGCCGGCCAGCGTGCTGCTGCCGGTGCTGATCAGGCGACCGGCGCCGAGGTTGGCCACGGCATTGCCGCCGTCCAGCGTGTAAGTGGTGGCGGAGAGCGTGGCGCTGCCCTGCAATGTGCCGTTCAGCAGCAGCGTCGCCACACTGTCGTTGCCGCCCAGCTGCAGCGTGGCGCCGCTGGCCACGCGGGTGGCACTGGCGTCGGGCAGCACGTCGGCACCTGCAGTGGCCAGGGTGCCCGTCAACACCGACGTGGCGCCGCTGTAGTTGTTGGCGCCGCCCAGCGTGAAGGTGCCGGTGCCGGCCTTGTCGAGGCCGCCCGTGCCGCTGATGACGCCGTCGAAGCGGCTGCTGCCACCGCTGCCGGTGGTGAGCGTGAAGCTGCCCAGGCCCACATTGCCGGCACCGGCCAAGGTGCCCAGCGACTGGTTGCCGCCCAGGGCCAGCGTGGCGCCGGTGGCCACGTGGGTGGCCGAGGTGGCGCTCAAGGCCGCGCTGCTGGCCAATGTGAGCGTGCCGCTGTCGACATTCAGCGCGCCCACGTCGGCGCCGCCGGCCAGGCGGCTGCTGCCGCTGCTGCTGAGCGTGGTGGCGCCGACATCGGCCACCGCATTGCCGCCGTTCAGGCTGATGGTGCTGGCGCTGAGGCGGCCGTTGCCATCCAGCGTGCCGGCCAGCGCCAGGCTGCCGATGCCGTCGTCACCGTTCAGGCGCAGCGTGGCACCGCTGGCCACCGAAACTTGCGCCGTGTCGGCCAGCCGCCCGGCCGAGGCCAGGCTGAGCGTGCCGCCGTTGACCTGCACCGTGCCCGCGCCGGCACTGCCGGCCAGGGTGCTGTTGCCGCTGCTGGCCAGCGTGCCGGCGCCGAGGTTGGCGTTGACGGTGGCGCCGTCCAGCGTGTAGCTGCTGGCGGTGAGCGTGCCGCTGTTGCCCGGCGTCAGGCCGAGGGTGCCGGCCAGGCCCAGGCTGGCGACGCTGTCGCTGCCGCTCAGCGCCAGGGTGGCGCCGCTGGCGACGCTGACGGCTGCGCCATCGGCCAGCAAGTTGGCTGCCATCAGCGTCAGCGTACCGCTGCTCACGACCACCGTGGTGGCCGCGCTCG
>JBBSCV010000129.1:0-10047 GCA_038249925.1 Burkholderiales bacterium | reverse complement strand
GCCGCACACCAGCACCTGGGGCGAGCCAGGAACCCATGGTGCGGGCGTGGCGGGAACACACGGCATCGGCGTCAACACACCGAGAGCCGCCGCAGTGGCAGCAGCCACTACCGGGTTGGACGGGCTCTGGCACATCCCGAACGGCGGGATGTTCATGATGGGAATGTTGTCCATGATGTTGGCGGCCAGCACGTTGTTGGTCTGCACCGTCTTCATCGTCGGGATCAGCGAGCTCGGGGCCATGCCCATCGTGCACTGCATCATCGCGTTCATGCAAACCTGCATGCCCATGGTCGCCTCCGCTGCGTTTTTGGATCAGGGGTTGTTCAGGTCGTCGGCGCTGCGCGCGTCCACACCGTCAGCGCGCTGAAATTGTCGTGGCTGGTCTTGTGCGCGGCCGCGGCTCGCACTTCAGTGGCCAACTCGCCTAACCATGCGCCGGGGTTGGGCGCTGCAGACAGCGTTCGTTCCAGCACGGCATCGTCGAGGTATTCCCACAGGCCGTCGGTGCAGAGCAGGAAGACGTCACCGGCCTGCACCTCTTGCGAACCTTCGTGCGCGCTGACCTCCAGGACCTCCGGCGCCAGGCCCAGCGCAGACCTGAGTTCGCTGCGCTTGGGGTGGTTGCGAATCTGCTCCAGCGTCAGCACCCCGGAATCGACCAGACCCTGCACCAGGCTGTGGTCACGCGTGCGGTCGAGCACGCGGCCTTCACGGAACCAGTACATGCGTGAATCGCCGGAATGCGCCCAGTGCGCCGTGTGCTGCATGAAGTCGATGACCAGGCAGACCACCGTGCTGTGCATGTCCTGGCGGGCTGTGCCGGGCACACGTTCGCTGATGAGCACGTCGTTGGTCACCCGCAGCAGACGCTCGAGCCCTTCTGCATGTTCGGAAGGCTCGTGAGAAAAGCGCGCAATGAGTTCCTGAACGGCCAGCCGCGAAGCGATGTCGCCACCGCCATGACCCCCGGCACCGTCGGCCAATGCGCAGCACAGGTGACGCCCGGAATGCCAATGACCGCAGGCGTCCTCGTTGTAGTTGCGGCCGCCACGGTCACTGAACAAGGCTACTTCGAGTGCGAGCATGCGGGGCCTCTGTCACTTTTGCCGCGCATGCTAGCGCGGGCGGGCTTCGTTGTGCAGCCGGTCGAGCTGGTCTTCATAGGCCTTCAGAAAGGCCCGGCCGAAGATCTCGTCGAAGTCGTCCTGCGCCTCGGTCTGCAGCTGCGCGAAGAGCTCGTTGAAGGCCTCCCAGAGACGCGCCTTGCGCGTGGCAGGAATGATGCTGTCGATGGCCGAGCGTTTGCTCAGCTTGCTTTCCAGCTGTTGGGGGTCGAAGCGTTGCAGCACGCCTTCGAGCGCTGCGCGCATGCCCGCCATCACGCCCAGCTGGTGGGCGCGCAGGTCGTCGAAAGCGTCGCGCATGGCCGCAGCCGGCGGCATGAAGCCGGGTGCGGGCGGGCCCAGCAAGTGCTGCAAAGCCACCTCGACCGTGGGCGAAAATTTCAGCGGGTTGTTCTCGCGCGACACGATCATCGTCATCTCGGCCCGCATCTCGCGCTTCAGCGCTGCGCGCGCCAGCAGCAACTCGACCGCGCCGCGGGTGGATTCACGCAAGAGCTGGCCCAGCAGGTGCATGGTCTCGGGCGTCAAGGCGTCCAACCTCAGGCCCGGCGTGCCCAGCCCCTGCATGAAGGCCTGCAGCAGTGCAGCGTCATCGCCTGTCGTCGCAGCCGCGGGTGCGTGTGGGGTGGCCACCCCCGAAGCAGGCGCGGTCGGGCGTGCGCTTTCCGTGCCGGTGGGCTGAGCAGGCCATGGGGCAGCCGCAGGCTGTTGTGGCGCGCCTTGGCGCGGATGGCCCGGCAGCGTGACGACACGGCCATCGCGCGGCGGGTCGTTCCACGAAAAAATCGCGCCCTGCGGCAGCGGCGCCGGGCCGATGGCGGCCGGCGCCGGGCTGGCAGGCGGCAGGATCATCGGCGTGTTCAGCTCGGAAGCGTGGTCGCTGTGGCTGGCCGGCGTCGGTGCGGCGGCGCGCGACAGGGACTGCAGCGGGTCGCCATGCTGAGCGGTGTTGGGTCTTGCCAGCAGGGGCTGCTGTGGCACGTCGCCGAAGGGGTCACCCAAGGGGTCGGCGCTGGGCGATGCGGCTCCCAGGCCGAAGAGGTCGTCCAGCGAGTCGACTCCGCCGCCGGGCATGCTGGCGAAAACATCCGCCGACGCAGCGTCGGGCGAGGCAGGCGTTTCCACCAGGTCGGGGGCGAAGGGGTCCCAATCGTCAGGGATGACGGCCGGGCCCGCCGCGGCAGGCGCCCGCGCTGGCTGAGCTGATGGCGAAGGCGGCGGCGAAGGCCAGCCTCGCGCCTGCGCTGGCGCGGAAACCGGCAGCGGTGGCGGCCAGGCCGAAGCCCCGGCCATCGGCGCGCGCACCGGCGCTGGCGGTGATGGCTTCTGCACGGGCGGCTTGGGCGCCGACGGTGCGGCCAGGCCCAGCGGCGCATCGCCGAAAAGATCGGCAAAGGGGTCATCGCTCTTTAGCGCACCTGCGGCTTCGGCCGCCAGCAAGTAGCCGCCGATCTGCAGCTCGTCGCCGAAATTCAGCGGCTGTTCGCGCCCGGCACCCACCACGGCGCCGTTGACGCCGATGGGGTTGCTGCCGTTGTCCACCACCGAATAACCCCCGGCGCGAAAGACAACGCGGGCGTGCACGCGCGAAATCGTGCGCTCGGGGTCGGGGAGCACGAGTTGGTTGTTGTCGGCCCGGCCGATGGTGCCACCCAGTTCATCGAACTGAGCCGATGGCCCGTCGGCCGGCACACCGTTGTAGCTGAGCACCCTCAGCACGATCATTCGAGGACTCCCTGTCTGCGCAAGGCGCGCAGCATAGCGGGCCAGCGGCGACGGCCGCAGCAGCAACCGCAGCAGCAACCGCAGCGCCCGACTTCAGCGGACGACATAGAAGCGCCCCTCAATGACCGCCAGCCGCACCGGCCAGCTGATGCGCCCGCCACCGGCCACCGCAGTCTGCAGCGCCGGCTGGCCTTCGGCCGTCAGGCATTCCAGCAAGCGGCCGCCAGCCACTTCGCGCAGCCGCAGGGTTTCGCTGGTCGGCATCAGCGGCATCAGGGGCGCCTTGGCATGCCACTGCTGCACCTGCAGGCGCAGCCGGCCCACGTCCTCGGCCAGGTTGCGCTGGTAGGCCTGCGCCACCTCTTCAAAGCGCAGGCGTGCCGCCATTACCAGAGGTTCAGGGTCGCCACGCGCCAGCCCCAGCGCAATTCCTTGCAAAAACGCTGCAGCTTGCGGCAGCAGGGCTTGCGGCTGGCTCGCCACCGGCGCGTCGAACCAACGCCAGCGCGGGAAGGCGATGGGCAGCTCGACGCTCTGGCGCAGCGTGGCCGGCACTTCCGTGACGTCGCCGGCCGGCGGCGCCCAGTCGATCTGCGCCAGCGTGCGAGCGTTTTCCGGATGCGCCAGCTGCCCGATGCGTGGCAGCAGAAGCCGCAGGCTGGCGCCGCGCTTGCCGTCGCTGAGCAGCGGCGCGGTCGCGCCCGCCTGCCCGGGTGGCGGCGGCTGAATGATCAGTTGCAGGTCGTTCGAACCCGAGAGCGTGTACTCGTGGATGGGCACCGTGACCGCACCGCCAGCCGCCCCGCTGCGTGCCAGCGGCACGCCGTTCAATTGCGCCTCGGCGGTGACGCCGATGCTGTCCAGACGCAGGACGAGCAGTCGTTCCATCAGGCCAGGCTCCAGTCGAGCAGCGTCTGGGCTTCCCACAACGGATGGATGAAACGGCGCTGGCCCAGCACAGGGTCGGCAATCATCAAGGGCAGCTGGGCGGCTTCCAGGCGCAACTGGGCAAACCATTCCCAACCACTGCCGCCGGAAGTGCGCGGGCGCAGCCCGGCCTCGCCCACGAGCGCGCCCGTGCACGGTCCTGCCGGCAGCAGCAAGGTGCCGGTGTCGGTGGCCAGCGGCGTGAGCTCTGACGTGAAGGGCAAGCGGAAACTGCTGCGGCACGGCAGCAGCGTGGGCAGCAACGGCGGCTCGGCGGCTTCGCGCCGCAGCTGCAGTTGCAGTGGTGCCGTTGCCACGCAACGCAGGAGCAGCCGGGCGCGTGCGCCATCGAACGCCAATTCACCTTCAGCCAGCAAATCGGCTTGGCAGGCCTGCAGGTCGAGCGCACCCACCAGACGCATGAAGGCGCGGCCGTCCATGCCGCTTGCGCCCAGGCGCCAGCCCCAGCTGAGCGCGGCGCGGCCTACCAGCAGCGCCAGCACACCCTCCAGACGCGGCGCCACCAGGCCCTCGACGGCGGTGAGGGTCTGCAACAGCTGCTGCAGCGCCTGGCCGCTGGCATGGTCCAGGCCTTGTTCGAAGCCGCGCTTCAGCGCCTGGCTGTCCTGCGCGACGCCGTCGCTTTCCACGCTGCAGCGTGTGCTGGCGCGAAGCGTGGGCTCCCGGCCCGCGACCACTGGCTGCGCGACGGGCGCCTGGCGTTCCACTTCCATCCACCACTGCTCGGCAGGCCATACCCACAGCTGGGTGGCCTGGCTGCCCACCGCATCGCCCTCGTCGCGAAGGCCGCACACCTCCAGATCGAGCTTGAAGATGTCGGGTGAGGTTTCCTCGGCCACGGCCGTGCCGGGGCCGGAACTCTGCACCGGCTGCGCCAGGGCCTGGACGGGCCAGCTGACAGCACGTGTTTCGTGCCCCGCCCAGCGCCACAGGCCATGGCTGCCGGCGAAGTGCAGCGCCGGGTGCACGTCACCGTTGCACACGGCGTGGCTGTGTGAACGAAGTTGCACGCGCGTCTGTGGCTGGCGCCCTGGAGCGTGCGCCAGCACGGCCAGCAGGCGGGGCAAGGGGTTGGCGGCGTCCACGCGCAGCGGCGCCGGCGCGGGCAGCAGCACACGCTGCCAGGCACCGGCGGCGAGCTGGTAGTGCTGGGTGACGGCTGCCTCGAGCAGACGAAACTCGACCGCATCCAGGTCACAGGCGTGCAGCGGCAGCGGCGGTGGCTCAGGCGGGTGCAGGGCGCCGCGCCGACCCAGCTGAGCGAAGCGCGCCATCAGGCGCTCGTCGGCTGCTTGCAAGGCTTCGGGCTGAACGCGCGCCTCGGGCAAACGCTGCACTTCAGCCAGCGAACGGCGCATCAGCTGGTGGAGGGTGGCCCATTCGCGATCACGCGGTGCGGCAAGCAGGCCGCGAGCCCATTCAAAACCCGGGCGGTCCTGAAAGTTGGGCCCCCAGACGAAGCACAGATTGACATAGCGCGCCACGCTCGCAGCGCGCACCAGGCCCAGATTCAGCGCCTGCTGCGCAGCCAGCTCGACAAATGCCTGGTGTTTGTCGCCCAGCCTTTCCTGCATGGCCGGCCATTGCGCCACCAGGTGCTCTGAGAGTTGCTGCAGGAAGCTGGCCCAGGCTGCGGCCTCCCGGGCCTCGGTGTCGGGCGGACGCATCGCGTTCAATTCGTGTTCAGCGGTGCGTCAGCGGTGAGTGAGCGGGTCTTCGGGAAGGTCTGGCTCGGCAGGGGCTTCCGGTGCCGTGGGTGCCACGGGGCTGGCGCCGCTGCCCGAGCCGGGCGAGCCGCCGGAGTTGATCTTGACCATGGCGCCCGTGATGGACACGCCATCAGGGCCGAGCACGATGGACGAGCCGCCGGCCTTGATGCTGACCTGAATGCCACCTTCGATGACGATGTTCATGCCGCCCTTGATGTGCACGTTCTGCGCCGCGTCGGCACCGATGTTGGCGCCGATCTTCAGGTGCAAATCGCCCGTGGACTTCATCGAGATGGCCGCGCCCGATTCGGCCGTGATGTCGCTGCCGGCCTTCAGGCTCCAGATGTCGTCAGTCTTGAAGAGCATGGAGCCCACGACTTCCATGCTGAGCTTGTCCTTGAACTTCTGGCGCACCTCTTTCACGACGGTGAGGTGGTATTCGCCCTCGATCTTTTCCTTGCGGTCTTTCTTGACCGTTCGGTGTTCGTCGCCTTCGCCATCGCCGATGCCGATGTGCGACTTCAGCGTGCCTTCGACGAATTCGAGCCGGTCTTTCTGCGCATGCAGCAGCACGTACTCTTCGCCCGCCTTGTCCTCGAAACGGATTTCGTTGAAGTCGGCTGCTTCGCCCAGCTTGCTGCGGCTCTTGACGGTGCTGACGGTGGCGTTGGCAGGCAGTTCGTAGGGCGGCAGCTGCGCGCCGTTGTAGACGCGCCCTGTGATCAGCGGCTGGTCGGGGTCACCTTCCAGAAAATCGATCACCACTTCCTGACCCAGACGGGGCAGTGAAATCATGCCCCAGCCGTTGCCGGCCCAGGGGCTGGCCACTCGCACCCAGCACGAGCTGTTGGCGTCTTTGGCACCGATGCGGTCCCAGTGGAACTGCACCTTCACGCGGGCGTGTTCGTCGGTGTAGATGTCGCCAGGGTCACCGTTGCCTACCACCACAGCCGTCTGCGGCCCGGCCACCGCAGGCTTGCGCGTGATGCGCGCGGGCCGGTAGGGCTCGGCATAGGGTTGGGCGACGAAGTTGCACTGAAACAGCGTCTCGCCACCCGCACCTGCCTCGTAGCCGGCCAGGCGCATTTCGATACGCGTGAACAGCACCACGTAGTCGGTGTTCTGGTCGTCGCGAGGGTGCTGCTCGAAGGAGAACTTCGCGCCTGCAGAAAGCCCTGGCGTGTTGCCCGAGCCCGAAAAGCGCGCAAAAGCGCTTTCTGCTTCGCCCAGGCGCACCAAGGCACGCGCATCACCATCGGCTTTCACGGCGTGCAGGCCTGGGTAGTCGTAGACCTCGCGGTCGTTCTCGGCATGGCTGCGGCTGGAGGCGGCGGTGGTGGATGTGAGGTCGGTGGCCGGCGCGAGAAAGTCGTAGTCGCGCAGCGTCACCTTGCCGGTCTGGATTTCGTGGCGCATTCGCCAATGGCTGACCACCGCCGCGCCCACGATCTGCTTCGGGTCGTCGTCGAAGGGAATGTTGGCAAAACCTTCCAGCGGCTGGTGCGAGCTGGAAGCGTCTGCCAGCACGAGCTCGTGTTTGTCCTCGGTGTGGCGGAAGAAGAAGAAGATGCCCTCTTCCTCCATCAGGCGGCAGACGAAGTTGAAGTCGGTTTCGCGGTACTGCACGCAGTAGGTGCGCGTGGCATAGCTGGCGCTGAGCTCGTCGACGAAGGTGCTGGTGTACTCGCCGAAGATTTCTTTGATGATGTCGGGCGCCGTCATCTCCTGAAAGATGCGCAGGTTGGCGCGGCGTGTCAGCAGCCACAGCCAGGGACGCAGCGTGAGGCGGTAGCTGATCTTGCGGCCGTCGGCGCCCTCGATGCCGAAGCTGGCCACCACACCGTGGAACCAGCGCTTGGCGCCTTCGACGACTTCCACCGACACCGCGGCATTGGTGCCCAGCAGGTCATCGGCCGAGACAGTCACATCTTCGGTGATGGCCACCACCTGAAACTCGAACAGGCGCGAGACTTCCTCTTCTGCCACCATGCTCCGAAACTTCAGGCCGAGGTCAGGGCTGGTGACCAGTTCCATCTGCAGCGGTTCGGCTTCAGGCATGGTTTCTCGATGGGTTCGTTCGAAAGTTCGGGGGAGCGCGGCGCCGTACGGAACCGTCACAACGACTATAGCGGCCGGGCCCCGCTGCACCAGGGCCAGACACTGCAGCTTTCGCAAGCGAGCGTATGGACATGTGAATACCGATTGCGTCGGAAGCGGACTCTGAAGCAAAGTACCCGGGGCGGCAAGCCGCGCAGCCCCCTAGTCCGGGAGGGCCGTCACACCAGCCGCGGAGCACGCCATGCCAGGACGCCTGCAGTTCGACTTCTCTCCCACCCCACGGCCCCGGCCGCGCGACGGCCAGAGCCCCATGCGGCTGCTGCTGCTGGGCGATTTCAGCGCCAAGCCCGCGAGTGAACGCCGGCCGCTGGCCGAGCGCCAGACGCACCGCGTGGACGTCGACAGCCTCGACGACGTGATGCGGCGCATAGCCCCGCGCCTGACCCTGGCAGGTGCCGAGGTCGGTTTCGAATCGCTGGACGACTTCCATCCCGACGCATTGTTCGCGCGTGTGCCGGTGTTTGCGTCCTTGCGTCAGATGAGACAGCGCCTGATGGACCCGGCGCGCTTTGCGCAGGCCGCGGCTGAACTGGGCAGTGCCACGGTGCCGGCGGCTGGTGCATCTGCATCTGCGTCCGCACCTGGATCGGCACCGGCAGACAACAGCGGCGACCTGCTGGCCGGCCTTCTGGGCGGCCGCCCAGCCGCTGCGGCACCCTTTGCCCCAGCCTCACCCGCTGCAACGGCCGTGGCTGGCGTGGATGCCTTCATCCGCAACATCATCGCGCCGCACATCGTGCCCGACCACAGGTCACAACAGGCCGAGCTGGTGGCCTCGGTAGACCTTGCCACGGCGGCCGAGATGCGCGCGGTCTTGCACACCCCCGAGTTTCAGAGCTTGGAGGCGGCCTGGCGCGGCGTGCAGTGGCTCATCAACAGCCTGGAACTCGACGAGACCCTGGAGTTGCACCTTTTCGACGTGAGTCGCGAAGAACTACTGGCCGATGTGGTGGACGCACAAGGCCAGCTGGCCGAGACCGGACTGCACCGCGCGCTGGCCGACCGCTGGCGCAACGTGCCGGGCGCGCAGGGCTGGTCGGTGCTGACGGCGCTATACAGCTTCGGCCCTTCAGACGCCGACATCGGCCTGCTGGCCGCTTTGGGCCTGCTGGCAGCGCAAGCCGGCGGCCCCTTGCTGGCCGCTGGCGACCCTTCGCTGGCCCTGGGCGATGCGGCCACGCTGGCGGGCTGGCAAAGCCTGCGCCAGAGCGAAGCCGCGCCCTGGATAGGCCTGGCGGCCCCGCGTGTGCTGCTGCGCCTGCCTTATGGCAAACGCAGCGACCCGTGCAGCGCCTTTGCCTTTGAAGAGTTTCCGGGAACACCCGAGCACAGCCAATTCCTGTGGGGAGCCGGTTCGCTGGCCATTTCGTTGCTGCTGGGCCGCGCATTCACCCAACGCGGCTGGGCTTTCGAGCCCGGCGATGAACGCGAGATTGGCGACCTGCCGGCCTATCACTTCATGCGCGATGGCGAGGGGGAAATGCAGGCCTGTGCCGAGAGCTACCTGGGCGACCAGGCAGGGCAGGCACTGCTGGAGGCCGGCTTGATGCCGGTGCTGAGCCACAAGAACCGCAATGCGGTGACGGTGATGAGGTTTCAGAGCATCGCCGAGCCGGCGCAGCCGCTGGCCCGCCTGGCCTGAAGCAGCCTCCGTTCAACCCCAGGGGCTCAGACCTTGGCAGCCTTCACGGCATGGAGATAAGAAGCGATCAGCGGCGGCAGTGAGTTGCGTCGGCCCTCGGCCGACTTGACGATCTTTTTGATGCCCTGCACGATGCCGTCATTGACTCGGCCGGCCGCCCCAGACCCGCCCAACTTGTTCCTCCCAAAGAAACTTTTCTCAGGCTGGAGGATATAGTTCAAATCATCCACCAGATCTTGCGAGATCTTGGCCCGCGACTCCTTTTTCAGTAATTTGTGCATCGGCCATTTAGTGGGCTGGGCCAAGGTCGCAAGAGTCTGGTCGATCTTTAGAAAGTCGCTGAACGGATCCATGTAATCGAGCATCGAAGGCCGCGTACTCTTACCTTTTCCTTCCTTGACAAGAATCATGTTCGAAAGGTTTAAGATAACCTTCAAGTGTTGAAATTTACTCGAGTTGTATAACTTTACGCCGACCCCACCCGACGTAGAGAACCTATCCTGATTGCCGATAAAGAAATCGCCAGCCATGATCTGTCCCATCTTTTCCAAGCCGCCAGACTTGTTCAGGGCCTTGGAAAACTTCGCAAAGGTCTGACGAGCCTCATCCCACTCGGCATCATCCGCAGCTTTGCCCTCCACTTTCAGAACAATGCCTAGCTGTCAAGTCCCGGCTGTTTGTCCACCCGTTTGACAAACAATTCTGGCTTTTCGCTGCGCCACTTTTGCAGTGCTTGAATGGGCGACTGATGCTTCAAATTGCGCTGCGGGATTAGGTG
>JBBSCV010000128.1:0-10126 GCA_038249925.1 Burkholderiales bacterium | reverse complement strand
TGCGCGTCTACAGCGAACGCGTCCGCCAGCAGTTGCTGCGCGTACCCGACGTGGCCAAGGTCGAGGTCTTCGGCGCGCAGGCTGAAAAGGTCTTCATCGAGATCTCGCAGCAGCGGCTGGCCCAGCTGGGTCTGGACTTCAACCAGGTCATCGCGCAGATCGGCGCGCAGAACGCGGTGGAAGGTGCCGGTGTGCTGAACACCGGCAGCGAAAATCTGCAGGTGCGTGTGGGCGGACAGTTCAACTCGGTGGACGAGCTGAAGCGTTTTCCCATCCGCGGCGTGAACGCCGCCACGGGCCAGGCCAGCATGCTGCGCCTGTCGGACCTGGCCGAGGTACGACGCGACTACGCCGACCCGCCCAGCATCAAGGTGCGCCACCAGGGGCAGGAGGTCATCGCGCTGGGTGTCTCCATGGCCAAGGGCGGCGACATCATTGCGCTGGGCAAGTCACTCAGCGCGGCCATCACGCAGGCCCAGCAGGACCTGCCAGTGGGCATCACCATCAACCGGGTTCAAGACCAGCCGGCTGCGGTGTCGCGTTCGGTGGGCGAGTTCGTCAAGGTGCTGATCGAGGCCATCGTCATCGTGCTGCTCGTCAGCTTCATCAGTCTGGGGCTGCACACCAAACCCCTGCGCATAGACATCTGGCCTGGCCTGGTCGTGGGCATCACCATCCCGCTCGTGCTGGCCATCACATTCGTCACGATGTTCTATTGGGGCGTGGGCCTGCACAAAATCAGCCTGGGCAGCCTGATCATCGCGCTGGGCTTGCTGGTGGACGACGCCATCATTGCCGTCGAGATGATGGTGCGCAAACTGGAAGAGGGCTACGACCGCGCGCGTGCCGCCACCTTCACCTACGAACTGGTGGCCATGCCCATGCTCACGGGCACGCTCATCACCGCAGCGGGCTTTCTGCCCATCGGCCTGGCCAAGAGCGTGACGGGCGAATACACCTTCGCCATCTTTGCCGTCACGTCTGCGGCACTCGTCATTTCGTGGGTCGTGTCGGTCTACTTCGTGCCCTATCTGGGCTGGAAGCTGCTGCGCACGCGCCAGCACGCCGCAGGCCAGCCGCACGAAGACGAGCTCTACAACACGCCTTTCTATTCGCGTTTCAGGCGCGTGGTGAACTGGTGCGTGCAGCATCGCTGGGTCACCATCGGTCTGACCGTGGCCAGTTTCGCGCTCGGCATCGTCGGCATGGGCCAGGTGCAGCAGCAGTTCTTCCCTGACTCGAGCCGGCCCGAGCTGATCGTGAGCCTCTGGCTCCCCGAGGGCTCGACGGTGCAGCAAAGCGACGCCATCGCGCAGCGCTTCGAAGCGCGCATGATGAAAGAGGCTGGCGTCGTCAGCGTCACCACCTGGGTGGGCAGCGGCGTGCCGCGCTTCTACTTGCCGCTGGACCAGGTGTTCCCGCAGAGCAACGTCAGCCAGGCCATCGTGCTGCCCAAGGACCTGAAGGAGCGTGAAGCCTTGCGCCTGCGTCTGCCCGAATTGCTGGCCACGGAATTTCCCGAAGTGCGCGGCCGCGTGAAGCTGCTGCCCAACGGGCCGCCTGTGCCTTACCCGGTGCAGTTCCGCGTGGTGGGCCCTGATGCCTTGCAGGTGCGCCAGTGGGCCGACCAGGCCAAGGAGGTGCTGCGCGCCAACGCGAGCATGCGCGGTGTGAACGACAACTGGAACGAGTCCATCAAGGTGCTGCGCCTGAACATCGACCAGGACAAGGCGCGTGCCTTGGGGGTCACCAGCCAGGCGATCGCGCAGGCCTCCCGCACGACGCTCAGCGGCAGCACCGTGGGCCAGTACCGCGAGGGCGACAAGCTCATCGACATCGTGCTGCGCCAGCCGGCTGAAGAGCGCAACGCCATCACCGACCTGGGCAACGCCTACCTGCCCACGAGCAGCGGCCGTTCTGTGCCGCTGACGCAAATCGCCAAGGTCGACTTCACCTGGGAGCCGGGCGTGCTGTGGCGGGAAGGGCGCAACTTCGCGGTCACCATCCAGGGCGATGTCGTCGAAGGTGTGCAAGGCCCCACGGTGACAGCCCAGGTGTGGCCTGCGCTGCAGAAGCTGGCAGCGACGATGCCCACGGGCTACGGCATCGAAGTGGCCGGGGCAGTGGAAGAAAGCAGCAAGGGCCAGGGCTCGCTGCTGGCCAACGTGCCGCTGATGGCCTTCATCATCTTCACGCTGCTGATGCTGCAGCTGCAGAGCGTCAGCCGTTCGTTGCTCGTCTTCTTGACGGGGCCGCTGGGCATCATCGGTGTGGCTGCAGCGCTGCTGCTGCTGAACCGGCCTTTCGGCTTCGTGGCGCTGCTGGGTGTGATCGCGCTGATGGGCATGATCATGCGCAATTCGGTCATCTTGATCGACCAGATCGAGCAGGACCGCAGGCGCGGCGTGGCTGCCTGGGACGCCATCGTCGAAGCCGCGGTGCGCCGCTTCCGGCCCATCGTGCTGACCGCCGCAGCGGCGGTGCTGGCGATGATTCCGCTCTCACGCAGCGTGTTCTGGGGCCCGATGGCGGTGGCCATCATGGGCGGGTTGATCGTCGCCACGGCGCTGACTTTGCTGGCCTTGCCGGCGATGTATGCGGCATGGTTCCGCATCAAGCGCGAGGGCGCGGTTGGGGCCGGGCCGGCGGCAGGATAAACTCGGCGGTTTGCCGCCGTCCGGCAACCACCTGCGCGGGTGGCGAAATTGGTAGACGCACCAGGTTTAGGTCCTGACGCCTTCACGGGTGTGCGGGTTCGAGTCCCGCCCCGCGCACCAGCCGGCATTCAATGCCCTTGTTCCCAAGTCCGTCACCCAGAACAGAAGCGAAGACAACATGGCCGTCACAGTCGAAACCCTCGAAAAGCTCGAACGCCGCATCACCCTCACGCTGCCGTCGGAGGTCATCAACGGCGAGGTCGAGTCGCGCCTGAAGAAGCTGTCGCGCACCGTCAAGGCCGACGGCTTCCGCCCAGGCAAGGTGCCGATGAGCGTCGTCGCCCAGCGCTACGGCTACCAGGTGCAGTACGAGGTGGTCAACGACCGCGTGGGCAAGAGCTTCGACGCGGCCGTGAACGAGGCCAAGTTGCGTGTGGCCGGCGCCCCCAAGATCACGCAGAAAGACCAGGCGCCCGAGGGTGCCCTGGCCTTCGACGCCACTTTCGAGGTCTACCCCGAGGTGAAAATTGGTGAACTGAGCGGCTCGGAAGTCGAGCGCATCAGCACCGAGGTGACCGAGGCCGCCATCGACCGCACGGTCGAAATTCTGCGCAAGCAGCGCCGCAGCTTCGGCTTCCGCGCAAAGGACGAAGGCGCCGTCGAAGGCGACCGCGTCAGCATCGACTTCGAAGGCAAGATCGACGGCGAACCGTTCTCGGGCGGCAAGGCCGAGGCCTTCCAGTTCATCATCGGCGAAGGCCAGATGCTGGAGCAGTTCGACCAGGCCGTGCGTGGCATGAAGGTCGGCGAGAGCAAGACCTTCCCGCTGCAGTTTCCGGCCGACTATCACGGCGCCGATGTGGCGGGCAAGGAAGCCGACTTCCTGGTCACCGTGGGCAAGATCGAGGCCCAGAACCTGCCTGCCGTGGACGAGGCTTTGGCCAAGAGCCTGGGCATCAAGGAAGGCACCGTCGACGGCCTGCGCGCCGACGTGAAGAAGAACCTTGAGCGCGAGGTCAAGTTCCGTGTGCTGGCGCGCAACAAGGCCGCGGTGATGGACGCCCTGGCCGCTGCTTCGGAACTGGAGCTGCCTAACGCGCTGATCGAAGCGGAGTCGCAGCGCCTGATCGAAGGTGCGCGCGCCGACCTGAAGCAGCGCGGCGTCAAAGACGCCGAAAGCGTGGACATCCCGGCTGATATCTTCAAGCCACAAGCCGAGCGCCGCGTGCGGCTGGGTCTGGTGGTTTCAGAACTCGTGCGCCTGAACAAGCTTCAGGCCAAGCCTGAACAGCTGCAAGCCCACATCGAAGAGTTGAGCCAGAGCTACGAAAAGCCGGCCGAGGTGATGCGCTGGTATCTCAGCGACCGCCAGCGCATGGCCGAGGTGGAAGCGGTGGTCATCGAGAACAACGTGACCGAGTTCGTGCTGGGTCAGGTCAAGGTTGTCGACAAGGTGCTACCGTTCGATGAACTCATGACCCAACAAACCCGAGATTGAAAGAGGAAGCCCTGATGAGCGTTCAAGACACCGTTGGCCTGGGCATGGTGCCCATCGTCATCGAGCAATCGGGGCGCGGCGAGCGCGCCTATGACATCTACAGCCGGCTGCTGCGCGAGCGCATCGTGTTCCTGGTCGGCCCGGTGAACGACGGCACGGCCAACCTGGTGGTGGCTCAGATGCTGTTCCTGGAGAGCGAGAACCCCGACAAGGACATCTTTCTCTACATCAACAGCCCGGGCGGCAGCGTCAGCGCCGGCCTGTCGATTTACGACACCATGAACTTCATCAAGCCCGACGTCAGCACGCTGTGCATGGGCATGGCTGCCAGCATGGGCAGCTTTCTTTTGATGGCGGGCGCGAAGGGCAAGCGTTCGGCACTTCCGAACTCGCGCGTGATGCTGCATCAGCCATCGGGCGGCGCCCAGGGCCAGGCCAGCGACATCGAGATTCAGGCGCGCGAGATCATCAAGACCCGCGAGCAGCTGAACAAGATCTATGCCGATCGCACCGGTCAGCCCATCGAGCGCATTGCCATCGACATGGAGCGTGACAAGTGGCTGTCGCCCGACGAGGCCAAGGACTACGGCCTCATCGACCAGGTGCTGGACAAGCGCGGCTGAGCCGTCACGGTCGTTGGCCGTGCCTCATCCCGGACACAGCCCGCCGCACAGCGGGCTGTGTCGTTTCAACGCCTCGTACACGGCGTTGCACTGGCCGCTTTCGCAGCCCTTTTCCCCGGGAGCCGGTGCTGGGGCTTTGGTCTATGATGCTGCGGCAATCCGCGCTCAACCCTGCACCGCAAATCACTCATGGCCGATAAGAAGGGCGCCTCTGGCGAAAAGGTTCTGTACTGCAGCTTTTGCGGTAAGAGCCAGCACGAGGTCAAGAAGCTCATTGCCGGTCCGTCGGTGTTCATCTGTGACGAGTGCATCGAGCTCTGCAACGACATCATCCGTGACGAAGTGCCGGCCGAGACGCCGGGCGCCAAGGCGGCAAAGTCCGATCTGCCGATCCCCAGCGAGATCAAGGCGAGTCTCGACCAATACGTCATCGGACAGGATGTGGCCAAGCGCACTCTCAGCGTGGCGGTCTACAACCACTACAAGCGCCTGAAGCACATGGGCGCGAACGCGTCCAAGGAAGAGGTGGAGCTGACCAAGAGCAACATCATGCTCATCGGGCCTACGGGCTCGGGCAAGACGTTGTTGGCGCAGACTTTGGCGCGCTTGCTGAATGTGCCTTTCGTGATAGCCGACGCCACCACGCTGACAGAAGCCGGCTACGTGGGTGAAGACGTCGAGAACATCATCCAGAAGCTGTTGCAGAGCTGCAACTACGACGTCGAGCGTGCCCAGCGCGGCATCGTCTACATCGACGAAATAGACAAGATCAGCCGCAAGTCCGACAACCCCAGCATCACGCGTGACGTCTCGGGCGAAGGTGTGCAGCAGGCGCTGCTGAAGCTGGTGGAAGGCACCATGGCCAGCGTGCCGCCGCAGGGCGGGCGCAAGCATCCGAACCAGGACTTTTTGCAGATCGACACCACCAACATCCTTTTCATCTGCGGTGGTGCTTTCGATGGCCTGGAAAAGGTCATTCAGAACCGCACCGAGAAGTCGGGCATCGGCTTTGCCGCCAGCGTGCACAGCAAGACCGAAAAGCGCGCGGCCGATGTGTTTCGCCACGTCGAACCCGAAGACCTGATCAAGTTCGGCCTCATCCCCGAACTCGTAGGCCGCCTGCCGGTGGTGGCCACGCTGGGTGAACTCACCATCGAAGCGATGGTGCAGATCCTGACCGAGCCCAAGAACGCGCTGGTCAAGCAGTACCAGAAGCTGTTCGCGATGGACGGCGTCGAGCTCGAGATTCGCCCCTCGGCACTGACCGCCATCGCCAAGAAGGCGCTGGCGCGCAAGACTGGCGCCCGCGGCCTGCGTTCCATCCTGGAACATTCGCTGATCGACACCATGTTCGACCTGCCCACGCTCGACGGCGTGGCCAAGGTGGTGATCGACGACCACATCGTCGAAGACGGCGGCAAGCCGCTTCTCGTCTACCGCGAGCAGAAGGCCAGCGCCTGACACTGCACCGCGCCGGCGCGACGCCGGCCCCCGCATCCGTCTTGCATTCCTGATCTCGAGCCCCAAGTGGGCTTGAGAAAGAGAGGTTCTTCAATGTCCGGACATCCCATCCTGCCGCCTGACCCGATCACGCTGCCGCTGTTGCCGTTGCGTGACGTGGTGGTGTTCCCGCACATGGTCATACCGCTCTTCGTCGGCCGCCCCAAGAGCATCAAGGCGCTTGAAGCCGCGATGGAGCAGGGCCGTCAGATCATGCTGGTGGCGCAGAAAGCCGCTGGCAAGGACGAGCCCAAGGCCGACGACATGTTCGATGTCGGCTGTGTCAGTTCCATCCTGCAGATGCTGAAGCTGCCCGACGGCACCGTGAAGGTGCTGGTGGAAGGTGTGCAGCGCGCCAACACCACCCGCATCACCGAAGACGACGATTACTTCGTCGGCGAGGTCGTGCCCGTGCAGGCGGAAGCCGATGCCACGCCAGAGATCGAGGCGCTGCGCCGCGCGGTGACACAGCAGTTCGACCAGTACGTCAAGCTGAACAAGAAGATCCCGCCGGAGATACTGACCAGCATTGCTGGCATCGACGACCCGGGTCGCCTGGCCGACACCATCGCCGCGCACCTGCCGCTGAAGCTGGAAGCCAAGCAGGCCGTGCTCGACCTCTTCAGCGTGGCCAAGCGGCTCGAGAAGCTGCTGGAGCTTCTTGAGCACGAGGTCGACATCCTGCAGGTGGAAAAGCGCATTCGTGGCCGCGTCAAGCGCCAGATGGAGAAGAGCCAGCGCGAGTACTACCTGAACGAGCAGGTCAAGGCCATCCAGAAGGAACTGGGCGACGGCGAAGAAGGCGCCGACCTGGAAGAGCTGGAAAAGAAGATCAAGGCCGCGCGCATGACCAAGGAAGCGCGCAAGAAGGCCGACAGCGAGCTGAAAAAGCTCAAGCTGATGTCGCCCATGTCGGCCGAGGCCACGGTGGTGCGCAACTTCATCGATACGCTCATCAACCTGCCCTGGGCCAAGAAGACCAAGATCAAGCACGACCTGGCCAATGCCGAGCACGTGCTGAACGAAGACCACTTCGGACTGGAGAAGGTCAAGGACCGCATCCTCGAGTACCTCGCGGTGCAGCAGCGTGTGGACAAGGTCAAGGCGCCCATCCTGTGTCTGGTGGGCCCCCCGGGCGTGGGCAAGACCTCGCTGGGGCAAAGCGTGGCGCGCGCCACCGGGCGCAAGTTCGTGCGCATGGCCCTGGGCGGCATGCGTGACGAGGCCGAGATCCGCGGCCACCGCCGCACGTACATCGGCAGCATGCCGGGCAAGGTGCTGCAGAGCCTGTCCAAGGTGGGCGTGCGCAACCCGCTGTTCCTGCTGGACGAGATCGACAAGCTCGGCATGGACTTCCGCGGCGACCCTAGCAGCGCGTTGCTGGAAGTGCTGGACCCGGAGCAGAACCACACCTTCAGCGACCACTACGTCGAAGTCGACTTCGATCTCAGCGACGTGATGTTCGTGGCGACGTCTAACTCGATGAACATCCCGCCGGCCCTGCTGGACCGCATGGAGGTCATCCGCCTGGCCGGCTACACCGAGGACGAGAAGCTCAATATCGCCCAGCGCTACCTCATGCCCAAGCAGGCCAAGAACAACGGCCTGAAGGACGGCGAGATGGAGATCACCGAGTCTGCGCTGCGCGCCATCTTGCGCTACTACACGCGCGAAGCCGGCGTGCGTTCGCTGGAGCGCGAGATCGGCAAGATCTGCCGCAAGGTGGTCAAGGGCATCACGCTGAAGAAGTACGAGGCCAAGGTCGTCATCACCGAGGAGAACCTCAACGACTTCCTGGGCGTGCGCAAGTACGACTTCGGTCGCGCCGAAAAGAAGAACCAGGTCGGCCAGGTGGTCGGTCTGGCGTGGACGGAAGTCGGCGGTGACCTGCTCACCATCGAGGCCACGGTGATGCCAGGCAAGGGCAACATCATCCGCACCGGCTCGCTGGGCGACGTGATGAAGGAAAGCGTGGAAGCCGCGCGCACCGTGGTGCGTTCACGCGCGCGCCGATTGGGCTTGAAGGACGAGGTCTTCGAGAAGCGCGACATCCACATTCACGTGCCCGACGGAGCAACGCCCAAGGACGGGCCGAGCGCGGGCGCTGCCATGACGACGGCACTGGTTTCGGCGTTGTGCGGCATCCCCGTGCGCGCCGACGTGGCGATGACGGGCGAGATCACCCTGCGTGGCGAGGTCACGGCCATCGGCGGGTTGAAGGAGAAGTTGCTTGCGGCGCACCGTGGCGGTGTCAAGACGGTGCTGATCCCGGAAGAGAACGTCAAGGACCTGCAGGACATTCCCGAGAATGCCAAGAACAACCTCGAGATCGTGCCTGTGCGCTGGATCGATCAGGTGCTGAAAGTTGCGCTGGAGCGCATGCCCGAGGCCTTGCCTGATGATGAGATCGTCGCCAAGGACGCAGCACCCAAGGCCGACGTGGTGCCGCCAGTGGGTTCTGCTGACGCCTTGCCTCACTGAACCAGCCCAAGCCAGCACCCGCCACTTGCAGAAGCTTCGGAAGTTGACATAGAATGCGAGGCTCGACGCAATCGAAGTGGCATTCGATTCATTGCGCGACGAGCAGCATGAAAAACGCATGAAAAACATGCGGGATTAGCTCAGTTGGTAGAGCGATACCTTGCCAAGGTATAGGTCGAGAGTTCGAGCCTCTTATCCCGCTCCAAATTCGAAAAAGACAGTCAAAATGACGTTCAAAATGACAGGGAAGCTTCGGCTTCCCTTCTTTTTGGCTGAAAATACCTGCGGCAGTGCAGGCCAGGGCGCGATAGCAAAGCGGTTATGCAACGGATTGCAAATCCGTCCAGTCCGGTTCGACTCCGGATCGCGCCTCCAAATCCCTTCGCACTGATTCCAGCGCACAGAGCTCTCATCGAAGCTCTCGCGTTCCGGCGACGCTCTCATCGTCGCCCAAGCGCCCGGGTGGCGAAATCGGTAGACGCAGCGGACTTAAAATCCGCCACCTCTCACAGGGTGTACGGGTTCGAGTCCCGTCCCGGGCACCAGCGCTGCTGCGCCGCCTTGTCCATCCCCCATGAAGGCAGTCCCACCCCGCCGTGGCGACCACTTGGCCAAGGGGCTCGTCCAAAAATAGAACGACCGTACTATTTTTTAGTCCACAAAGACTTCATCGTGGAAGTCGGCGCCTAGAATGGCCGGGTCAATTGAGTGCAGGAGCGTCCATTCATGAAGGTGCTGGTGCCCGTGAAGCGGGTGGTCGATTACAACGTCAAGGTGCGCGTGAAAAGCGACGGCACCGGCGTGGACATCGCCAACGTCAAGATGAGCATGAACCCGTTCGACGAGATTGCCGTCGAGGAGGCGGTGCGGTTGAAGGAAAAGGGCGTTGTCACCGAGATCGTGGCAGTGTCCTGTGGTGTCACGCAATGCCAGGAAACCTTGCGCACGGCGATGGCCATTGGCGCGGACCGCGCCATCCTCGTGGAGTGCGCCGATGAGTTGCAGCCGCTGGCCGTCGCCAAGCTGCTGAACGCCCTGGTGACGAAAGAGCAGCCGGGCTTGATCATCCTTGGGAAGCAGGCCATCGACGACGACTGCAACCAGACCGGCCAGATGCTGGCTGCGCTGGCCGGTCTGCCGCAAGCGACCTACGCCTCGAAGATCGAGATTTCCGACGGCCAGGCCACCATCACGCGCGAAGTCGACGGAGGCATGGAGACGCTGAAGCTGAAACTGCCAGCGGTGGTCACCACCGACCTGCGCCTGAACGAGCCCCGTTACGTGACGCTGCCCAACATCATGAAGGCGAAAAAGAAGCCGCTGGAGGTGTTGAAGCCCGCCGATCTGGGTGTGGACGTTGCGCCGCG